>CAMKMR010000001.1 GCA_946413945.1 uncultured Lachnospiraceae bacterium
AGAGCATTAAAGGAAGAGGGATTGAAAAAGCGTGAGAAAAACAGATAAAAGCGTGAGAAAAACAGATAAAAGCTTGACAAAATGCCCGCTTACCTATATAACAATATAGTGCCACATAAGCCTAAAATAAAGGTTTTATGGGTTTTATACTTATATTTACTATGGAGGATAGACAGTAATGAATAAGAGCGAACTTGTTTCAGCTATCGCAGAGAAGGCATCTCTTAAGAAGAGTGATGCAGAGAAGGCTGTAAAGGCATTCACAGAAGTTGTTGCTGAAGAATTAAAGAAGGGTGAGAAGGTTCAGTTAGTTGGATTTGGTACATTCGAAGTACTTGAGAGACCAGCTAGAGAAGGACGTAACCCAAGAACTGGTGAGACAATGAAGATCGATGCTTCTAAGGCTCCTAAGTTCAAGGCTGGTAAGGCTTTAAAGGATTCTATTAACTAATATAGACTCGTAAAGACCCAGATATAAAAAGCCGTACTTTAAAAAAGGTACGGCTGTTTTTATCTAAAGGAAAGGTAAAGGGTGAAGGAAAATGAGACTAGATAAGTATTTAAAGGTTTCCCGACTCATTAAAAGAAGAACTGTAGCAAATGATGCATGTGATGCGGGAAGAGTAAAGGTTAATGATAAGGTTGCAAGAGCCTCTTATGATATTAAAGAGGGAGATCTGATAGAGATTTCATTTGGCAACAAGACAGTTAAGGCTGAAGTGTTAAAAGTGGCTGAAACTGTAAAAAAAGAAGAAACAGCAGATATGTTCAGGATAGTAGAATAGTTTGTTATATGACCTTTTTATTCACAAATAAAAGGTTGCCTTTGAAAGGATAAAAGTATAAAATAATAAATGTCATTTTATTATTTTGGTGGGTGTATCAGATGAGAACAGGAGCAAAGAGAAAACAATCGCATATTGGTACGTTGCTGATTCTTGCAACAGTCTTTTTGGGCATGTTTGTTTCGTCTATCAGGGTTATTAAGTTGAGACAGGAAAGCAGGGAGCTTGCGATAACAGAACAGGCGCTTGTGGCTGAATTAGAAGAGCAGAATATGGAAACGGAAAGATTAGAAAAGCTTGAAGCTTACATGAAGACGAGAAAGTATATTGAGGATGTAGCTAAGGATAAACTTAATCTTGTATATCCTGGTGAATATGTACTTAAACCAAACAAATCAAAATAAAAAGGTGCTAGATTTATAGCACCTTTTATTTAATTTCAGAACTTATATTAGAACATGGATATTTTAAAGAAGACAGAACAATTTATTGAAAAAGAAAATATGATAAGCAAAGGAGACGGGATAGTGGTTGCTGTTTCCGGGGGAGCCGACTCTGTTGCTCTTTTTCTTTTGCTTAATGAGTTGAAAGAAAAATATGATCTTAAGTTATTAGTGGCCCATGTTAATCACATGATAAGGGGAGAGGCTGCCGATCAGGATGAAAAATATGTTAAGGATCTGGCGGGAAAATACGGCTGTCCTATAGAAGTTTTAAAAAAAGATGTTCCTTCTTTTGCCAAAGCTAATTCTATGACAGAGGAAGAGGCCGGAAGATATGTAAGATATGATTTTTTCAGAAAGCTGAAAGAAAAGTATGCTTATGATAAGATTGCAGTGGCTCATCATATGGATGATCTGGCGGAAACGGTAATATTTAATATGATAAGAGGATCGGGGATCAAGGGCCTTATAGGCATCAGTCCTGTTAGAGATGATATTATCAGACCCCTTTTATGTTTGGATAAGGATGCGATTAAGGCTTATCTAAAAGAAGAGGGGGTTTTATACTGTACAGACGCCAGCAACTTTATTACTGATTATTCAAGAAACAGGATCAGAAATGTTATAATCCCTGAACTTGAAAAGATAAATGCAAGGGCAGTGGAACATATTGGAAGGATAAGTCTTTCAGCCAGAGAATTAACAGATGATTTTAATGAAGAGGCTGACAGACTTGAATTATCTATCCAGACAAATGAAATAAGGATTGCTGCGGCGGAGGTTGAAGAACTTAGCAGGAATGTCAGATTTGAAGTTTATTTAAGAATGATGGAAAAACTTGTTAAGAAAAGAAAGGATATTTCAGAACTTCATCTCATGTCTATAGACAGACTTACTTTTTCGGGGGATACAGGGAAGTCGGTTGATCTGCCATATAATATGAAAGCCAGGTTAAGCTATGGCGATTTGATCATTAAAGATATGACAGAAGGTGAAAAGGATGACAAGAGAGTAAATGATTTAAAGGATCATTTCAAGCTCGAAGTTATCGAGGCGGATCAGAAACTTATAAATCTAGCCATAGAAAAAAAAATACCAGACGAAAAGTATGTTAAGATAGTTGATTTTGATAAAATCAAGGGAGAAATGCTATTTAGATATCCTGTTGATGGTGATACAATGGTTATCGATTCCGCAGGGAGAAAGAAAAAGCTGTCAAGGATCTTTATAGATTCAAAGATTGACAGAGAGGAAAGAGACAGGATCCCGCTTTTTTTTGCAGGAGGAAAACTTGTCTGGGCCGTGGGAGTAAGACTTTCGGCTGACAGTTTTATAAATAAAGATACAAAAAAAATTTTAAAAATATCATATATGCCGGATCTGATCCGGAAGGAAAGGAAAGAAAATGACAGATAATATCGAAGTTCTCATTAGTGAGGAAGAGGTAGACAGAAGAATTAAGGAGATGGCTGAAGAAATCTCAAAGAAATATGAAGGAAAACAGGTTCACCTTATTGGGATTTTAAAGGGCAGCGTTTTCTTCATGTGTGAGCTTGCAAAGAGGATAACAGTTCCTGTGACAATGGACTTTATTTCAGTTTCAAGCTATGGAGATGGAACAAAGTCTTCAGGAATTGTTAAGTTCAACAAGGACCTTGATGAGTCTATTGAAGGTAAGAATGTTGTTATTGTTGAAGATATCCTTGATTCAGGACGTACGCTTTCTTATGTAGTAAAGATCATGCAGGATAGAAAGCCAGCTTCTCTTGAAGTTATCACACTTCTTGATAAGCCTGACAGACGTGTTATTCCGGTTGATCTTTCAATGACAGGTTTTGTGATCCCTGATAAGTTCATTGTTGGATATGGTCTTGACTATGCTCAGAAGTACCGTAACCTTCCATTTATAGGAGTGGTTTCAGGGGTAGAGTGATCATAGGTTTACATGATATGAAAGGGCTGACTCTGATATAGTAAATTCACGCGGGTACGTGATGCAGAGTAATTGCAGGTTTTTTATACTGTGGAGAATGGTCAGCTGATATAGAGGCTGCAATAGTAGTTGGTTAGTTTGAAGTGGAAAAGTAGTTAAGGAGAAAATATGAAAAAAAAGTTGGATCCGAGTGCATTTTTCTTCGTTCTGATTTTGATTGGAATATTAATGTATGTTGTATATTCAAATATGAATTATAATACAATCCTTTCATTTACAGATGGAATGTTAAAAGAGGCACTTAAGGATAATGAGGTTTTAGAAGTTCAGATAATACAGAATCAGCAGGTTCCGACCGGAACTGTACAGGTAACATTTAAAGATGGGACTAAGATTTCATATTACACGTCGGATGTAAATGAAACTCAGAAAATGGTCGAAAAGAATGCTGATAATAAAGTACCAGTACTTCTTCACGATGTTAAGGGGAATACCTGGCTTGAAAGAATGCTCCCGTATATATTTGCATTTATACTGGTTATTCTCTTTTTATCTATGTTTGGAAGAAGAGTACAAAGAGGCGGAGGACAGGACAGCCTTTCAAATTTTGGGAAGAGTAGAGCTAAAAAAGACCTTAAGACAGGCATATGTTTTGATGACGTAGCAGGGCTTGAGGAAGAAAAACAGGAATTAAAAGAGATTGTGGATTTTCTTAAGGATCCAAAGAAATATACAGATATTGGTGCCCGTATCCCTAAGGGAGTTATCCTTGTGGGACCTCCGGGAACAGGTAAGACGCTTCTTGCAAAAGCGGTATCTGGAGAGGCCGGCGTTCCATTTTTTTCAATATCAGGTTCAGATTTCGTTGAAATGTTCGTAGGCGTAGGTGCAGCCAGAGTAAGAGATCTTTTTAGCGATGCAAAGAAAAATGCCCCTTGTATCGTCTTTATCGATGAGATCGATGCGGTTGCAAGGCGTAGAGGAACAGGTCTTGGTGGCGGTAATGATGAAAAGGAACAGACTTTAAACCAGCTGCTGGTTGAGATGGATGGTTTTGGCAAGAATTCAGGTATTATCGTAATGGCTGCCACAAACCGTGTGGACATTCTTGATCCAGCAATCCTTCGTCCGGGCAGATTTGACAGAAAAGTAACTGTCAGTCGTCCAGATGTTAAGGGCAGAGAAGAGATACTTAAGGTTCATGCAAAAGCAAAGTCCATTGGAGAAGATGTAAATTTAGCAGAGATTGCCAGAACAACATCAGGTTTCGCAGGAGCAGATCTTGAAAATCTTCTGAATGAAGCTGCCATTTTTGCAGCGGCAGATAACAGGGCTTTTATCACAAAAGCTGATATAGATAGATCATTTATTAAGATTGGAATCGGTACAGAAAAGAAGTCAAGACTTGTACCAGAGAAGGATAGAAGGCTCACGGCCTATCATGAGGCGGGTCATGCCATCCTTTTCCATGATCTGTCGGAGATGGATCCAGTATATGCAGTATCTATAATTCCTACAGGTGCTGATGGAGTGGGCGGTTTCACCATGCCTCTTCCGGGAAATGATAATGCATTCCGCACAAAGACTATGATGATGCAAAATATCATGGTCAGCTATGGCGGCAGGATTGCCGAGGAACTGATGTTAAATGAAATCAGCACCGGGGCATCTGCAGATATAAGATCAGCTTCTCAGATAGCAAGAGCTATGGTAACAAAATATGGTTTCTCAGAGAAATTAGGACCTATTAATTATGAGACTGATGATAGTGATCAGGTCTTCCTTGGAAGAGAATTAGGCCATGAAAGATATTTCGGAGCCGAGATCTCTAAGGAAATAGATGCAGAGGTAAAACGCATCATAAATGAATGCTATGAAGAAGCAAAGAAGATCCTTATAAGCAGGAAGGATATATTAGAAAAATGCGCAACTCTTCTTCTTGCCAAGGAAAGGATCAGCGGCGAAGAGTTTAATGCACTTTTTGATGATGAAAATACTGTTACAAGCGAAAACACCTATACAAGTGAAAGTGCTGATGTGTAATAAATACTTAAAAAATTGAAACGAAAATTCTAAGAAAGAACAAGTATAAAAATATAAAAGATTTAAAGGCCTGAAAATTTATTTTTAGGCCTTTTTTTAGGTGAACGGAGGGAAACTTGGTTGCTGGTGAAAGTGTACAGTTTAAACGGTTAAGTATGTTTACTTTGCATAAAACAGCGTTGCGCAAAAAGAGCAGGTAGTAAATGTTTACAAAAAAAAAGCTAAAAAAAAATGATTTTTGGATACACTTAAAGACGGAAATGTATATAATAATTCTTGTAACCCCCCAATACATTATATAGTTTTTTGCTACACCCCATAAGTAACAAAATACCTTCTCCAAAAGGCCAGGCGTTCGTTGCCTGGTCTTTTTCCATTTTAAGTGTTGGAATTAGAGGATATCTCTGTTCTGTCTGATAGTTGCAGATGAGACACTCCGAACGATAATTAACTTTTTTTAAGCTGCGACATATAATAAAGAATAAGCAAGAAATAGTCTTAAATGAATAGTGAATTTTAGAAATAATAAGTTGCATATTATGTGATTGTTTAGTACAAAAACTGCGTTAGAGCGACAAAGGTGTTGTTTTCCTTTGTCGCTCTTTTTGTTTTCTCCTAAAAGTGGTTTGAAAAAATTTTTAAAATATTTAAACGTATATTTAAACGTTTCAAATTCTCTTGTTTATTAGTATTATATGAGTTAAAATGGTTCTGATTGTGCGTATATGATTCGGAGGATTAAATCATGCAGGAAGATAAAGTGTTACATGCTATAGAGTATTTTTGTAACTCGGTAAAGATAATCAATTTTGGAGCTCTCTTTGCAGATGGTACTGATGAATATTGCTGCCCATCTGAGCCTATGGTCGGAGATGACATCAGACTTAGATTCAGAACAGCGAAGGATAATGTGGATTCCGTTTTTGTAACTGTAAATGATGACAGGATAGAAATGAAGGTTGTTGAGAGTGACGCCTTATTTGATTATTATGAAACTGTACTTTTAAGTGTAACTGAAAGAATAAGATACTTCTTTGAGGTTCATGCTGGAAAAGTTACAATTTTTTATAACAAGATTGAAATTCAGAAAAATGTAAATAGAGATTATGATTTTGAAGTTCTTCCTGGTTTTAAGACGCCGGATTGGGCAAAAGGTGCAGTAATGTATCAGATCTATGTTGATAGATTCTGCAATGGAGATAAGACCAATGACGTCCTTTCCAATGAATATTATTATATAGATAAGCCGGTAAAAAAGGTTGAAGATTGGGATAAGTATCCTGAAAATCTTGATGTGTCTAATTTCTATGGCGGGGATCTTCAGGGTGTTATAGATAAACTGGATTACCTTAAAGATTTAGGGGTAGATGTTATCTACTTTAATCCATTATTTGTATCACCATCAAATCATAAGTACGATATTCAGGATTATGATTATATCGATCCACATTATGGAAAGATAGTTAAGGATGAGGGAGAACTTCTTCCAGAAGGATCAAGTGATAACAGAGAAGCTACAAGATATGTAAGAAGAGTTACTGATAAGGAAAATCTTGAAGCTTCAAATGCACTCTTTGCTCATCTTGTTGAAGAAGCTCATAAGAGAGATATGAAAGTCATACTCGATGGGGTATTCAACCACTGCGGATCATTTAACAAATGGCTCGACAGAGAAAAAATCTATGACATGAATCCGGAATATGAAAAAGGAGCTTATATAACTAAGGATTCGCCTTATAATTCATTTTTCCTTTTCCATGATAATGCGGATAATAAGTGGCCTGATAATAACAGCTATGACGGATGGTGGGGACATGACACCCTTCCAAAGCTTAATTATGAGGACTCGGAGAAACTTCATGACTATATCATGAGAATTGGTAAGAAATGGGTCTCTCCACCATACAACTGTGATGGCTGGAGACTCGACGTGGCAGCAGATCTGGGACGTTCAGAGGAATATAATCACAGATTCTGGAGAGATTTCAGGGAAGCTGTTAAATCTGCAAATCCAAATGCTATTGTCCTTGCGGAACATTATGGAGATCCAAAATCATGGCTCAAGGGTGATCAGTGGGATACAATCATGAATTATGGGGCCTTTATGGAACCTATTACCTGGTTCCTTACAGGACTTGAAAAGCACAGCGATGAATTCCGTGGAGACTGTCTGGGAAATCCTGATATGTTCATAGGATCTTTAAGACACTATATGTCATTCTTTATGCATGGTTCTTTATATGTTGCCATGAATGAACTTTCCAATCATGATCATTCAAGGTTCCTTACAAGAACCAACAGACGAGTTGGAAGAATCAATACATTAGGTGCAGAAGCTGCAAATGAAAATGTCAGCAAGGCGATAATGAAGGAAGCTGTTCTTTTCCAGATGACATGGCCGGGGGCTCCTACTATTTACTATGGAGATGAGGCTGGCGTATGTGGATGGACAGATCCTGATTCAAGACGTTCATATCCTTGGGGCAGGGAAGATCATGAGATGATCCGTTTCCACAAAGATATGATAAAGATCCATAAGCAGTACGACGCAATAATGAGAGGATCGGTAATGTTCCTTCATGGTGAGAATAAATGTGTCGCTTATGCCAGATTTACAAGAAAACAGGCAGTAGTTGCTGTTATGAATGTGGATTATTCTGATAAGGAATTAAGACTTCATGTTACAAGGCTTGGAGTTAAGAATAACAAGATAATGAAGAGGATCATGGTAACAGGAGAAAATTCTTATGACATGACAGAAGTTCCGTATATGGTACAGAATAATGTACTTACAGTGGTAATTCCTAAGATGTCATCGGTTCTTTTTGTTACAGATATTGATTGATTACAGGTAAGCTTTTTTAAATAATCTGCAGTTAAAAAATAACTGATGTATCAGGAAATGGTTGCTGTATCAAGAGATAACTGATGTATCAGGAAATGATTGATGTATTAAAAATGACGCGTGCCCCGCGTCATTTTTTTGGATATGATATTTTGTAGGTTAAGAAGCAGCATGAGTTATTGTTGGTCAAAACTATAACAAAGAAAAAATAAAGAAAATAGAAAAAGATAAGGATAGAGAAAAAAGATAGAGAAAAAGATAAGGATAAAGAAAAAAATAGAAAGACAAAATTTGTTCAGACAAAATTAGAACGAATGTTCGGAAAAATCCTTGCTGTTATATAAATGGAATGTTATAATCAAAGCTAGCGGTAAATGTTTTTTTTTAAGAGGATCAAATAATGGATTTTATTCTTCATTCGGAATTTCAGCCTACAGGTGATCAGCCGGAAGCTATTAAAACACTTGTAGAAGGTTATAAAAAGGGCTTAAAGAAGCAGACTCTCCTGGGTGTTACAGGATCGGGTAAGACTTTTACAATGGCAAATGTGATAAAAGCTCTGAATAAGCCTACTCTTATTATTTCCCATAATAAAACCTTGGCGGCCCAGCTTTATGGAGAAATGAAGGCTTTTTTTCCTGAAAATGCAGTTGAATATTTTGTTTCTTACTATGATTATTATCAGCCGGAAGCTTATGTACCGTCAACAGATACATACATAGCCAAGGATTCTGCTATAAATGACGAGATAGATAAGCTGCGCCATTCAGCAACTGCAGCACTTATCGAAAGAAAAGATGTGATAGTGGTGGCGTCAGTATCATGTATTTATGGAATAGGTAATCCGGAAGATTATAAGAGCATGATGCTGTCACTTAGACCTGGTATGCAGATGGATAGAGATGAACTGATCGGCAGGCTGGTTGATATGCAGTATTCAAGAAATGAACTGGACTTTAGAAGAAGTACTTTCAGAGTAAAGGGAGACGTTCTTGATATCATACCGGCTAATACAAATGAAGATGCAGTAAGGATAGAATTTTTTGGAGATGAGATAGACAGAATATCCGAATTTGATCCGCTTACGGGAGAAGTAAAGAGAAATGTCAACTTTTCATGTATATTCCCAGCATCATTTTATGTAATACCTCAGAATAAAATGGAAAAAGCTTTGTCCGAGATAGAAACAGAAATGAAGGAAAGAGTGACTTATTTTAAGGCTCATGACAAGCTCCTAGAAGCCCAGAGGATTGAAGAAAGAACTCAGTTTGATATAGAAATGTTAAGGGAGACAGGTTTTTGTTCAGGTATAGAGAATTATACCAGGATCCTGGCCGGAGGAAAGCCGGGAGAGGCTCCTGCTACCCTTATGGATTTCTTTGGAGATGATTATCTTATCATAGTGGATGAATCACATATGACTCTTCCACAGGTAAGGGGAATGTTTGGCGGTAATAAGGCGAGAAAACAGACCCTTATAGACTATGGCTTCAGACTTCCTTCTGCTATGGATAACAGACCTCTTAATTTTGAAGAATTCGAGGAGAGGGTAGATAAGATAATGTATGTTTCTGCGACTCCTGCCCAGTATGAGAAGGATCATCAGGAAGGCTATGCTGAACAGGTGATAAGACCAACTGGACTCTTAGATCCGGAAATTGAAGTCCGACCTGTAGAAGGGCAGGTGGATGACCTTTATTCTGAAATAAAGAAAGAGACTGATAAGGGCAATAAGGTTCTTGTGACAACGCTTACAAAGAGAATGGCGGAAGAACTTACTGATTACCTTAGAGGGCTGGATGTTAAGGTTAAATACCTTCATTCTGATATAGATACTCTTGAAAGAACAGAAATAGTAAGGGACCTTCGAATAGGAGTCTTTGACGTACTTATAGGTATAAACCTTCTTCGTGAAGGAATGGATATACCTGAGATCACCTTAGTAGCAATCCTCGATGCAGATAAAGAAGGTTTCCTTAGGAATGAAACTTCCCTCGTGCAGACTATAGGAAGAGCGGCGAGAAATGTGGGAGGCCACGTTATCATGTATGCTGATACAATGACTGATTCTATGAAGGCTGCTATTGGAGAGACTAAGAGAAGAAGAGGAATACAGCAGAGATATAATGAAGAGCATGGCATAACTCCGCAGACGATTAAAAAGGCAGTCAGAGAACTTATAAGCACCGGGCTTATGGACGAAGGACAAAAGAAGAATGAAAGATATTCTAAGGATCCGGACAGTCTGAGCAAAAAAGAACTTAAAAAGGAAATTGACCGTCTTACAAAGAAGATGAATCAAGCGGCGGTTGAACTTAATTTTGAATTTGCAGCCAAGCTTCGTGATGAGATAAAAGAACTTAAAGAAACACTTAGAGATTTGGGTGATTGAGATGAGTGATATTAAATATATAACAATAAAAGGGGCGAAGGAACATAACTTAAAAGATGTGAACTTACAGATCCCTCGCAATAAATTTATAGTATTTACCGGGCTTTCTGGTTCTGGAAAATCTTCTCTGGCTTTCGATACCATTTATGCGGAAGGACAGAGACGATATGTGGAATCCCTTTCTTCATATGCCAGAATGTTCTTAGGCCAGTCGGATAAGCCGGATGTAGAAAAAATAGAGGGCTTGTCCCCTGCCATATCTATAGATCAGAAGTCTACAAACAGAAATCCCCGCTCTACTGTTGGAACGGTTACAGAAATATATGATTATCTCAGACTTCTTTATGCCAGGGTTGGTATTCCCCATTGTCCAAAATGCGGCAAGGTTATTGAGAGGCAGACTGTTGACCAGATGGTTGATAAGATAAAGACTCTTCCAGAAAGAACTAAATTTCAGGTCCTTGCTCCTGTAGTAAGGGGGAGAAAAGGAGAACATGAAAAAGTTCTTAACAATGCCAAAAAGAATGGCTTTGTCAGAGCTATGATCGATGGGGTCATGTACAGCTTCGATGAAGAGATAAAACTTGATAAAAATAAAAAACATAATATAGATATCGTAATAGACAGATTAGCCATGAAAGAGGACATTGATATCAGGCTGGCGGGTTCTATAGAGACAGCTCTTAAACTCTCAGATGGCCTTGTTAAGATTGATGTTATCGATAATGAAAGCATGCTTTTTTCGGATAGCTTTTCATGTCCGGATTGCGGCATCTCTATAGATGAGATAGAACCAAGGAGCTTTTCATTTAACAATCCTTTTGGCGCCTGTCCGGTATGTACAGGTCTGGGATTTAAGAGGGAATTTGACGCAGATCTTATGATACCTGACAAGAATCTCTCGATAAATGAAGGGGCTATAGCAGTAATGGGCTGGGCTTCAAGTCATGATAAGAAAAGTTTTGGACATGCGGTTTTTGAGGCTCTAGCAGAAACTTATAAATTCTCGCTGGACACTCCGTTTAAAGATCTTTCAGATGAAGCAAAAGATGTGATTATAAATGGTACTCATGGCAAGAATATCAGAATCCATTATAATTCAGACAGGGTTAAGAGATCGACCTTTGTGCATCCGTTTGAGGGACTTGTAAAAAATGTTCATGACAGATATAGCATGACCAATTCGGAAAATATGAAGGCTGAGTATGAAAGTTATATGACACTTACTCCTTGTGAAGCCTGCCATGGAATGAGACTTAAACCGGAATCTCTTGCAGTCACAGTTGCGGGAAGGAACATTTACGAAGTGACAGAACTGCCTGTGGGAGAACTTGAAGATTTTATCGCAGGTCTTAATTTGGATGAAAGACAGAAGATTATTGGAGGACAGATTGTAAATGAAATTCATGCAAGGCTGAAATTTATGGTGGATGTAGGACTTAACTATCTTACTTTAAGCCGTGCAACTTCAACCCTTTCAGGAGGAGAAGCTCAGCGTATACGTCTTGCCACTCAGATTGGTTCAGGACTTGTGGGAGTTACATATATCCTTGATGAACCGTCGATCGGACTTCATCAGAGGGATAATGATAAGCTTATTACTTCATTGAAGAGGCTTAGGGATTTAGGAAATACTCTTATTGTTGTAGAACATGATGAAGATACGATGAGAGAGGCGGATTATCTTGTGGATATCGGACCGGGAGCTGGAGTAAATGGTGGTGAGATCGTTGCAGCTGGTAAAGTTGAGGACATAGAAGGCTGTCCTAGATCCATCACAGGAAAATATCTGTCACATGAACTTGAAATAGAGGTTCCTAAGGAAAGAAGAGTGCCTAAGGGTTTTCTTACTATTAAGGGGGCCAGAGAAAATAACCTGAAGAATGTGGATGTAAGCATTCCTTTAGGAGTATTTACCTGTGTGACAGGAGTATCGGGTTCTGGTAAAAGTTCTCTTGTTAATGAGATTTTAAAGAAAAGACTTTTAAGAGATCTTAACAGAGCTCGTATCAAACCTGGTAAATGTGACGATATAGTGGGTTATGAAGAACTTGATAAGGTGATCGATATAGATCAGTCGCCTATCGGCCGTACACCTAGATCAAATCCGGCTACTTATACTGGCGTTTTTGATCATATAAGAGATCTTTTTGCAGCTTCAAGAGATGCAAAGACTCTTGGTTATTCAAAAGGCAGATTTTCCTTTAATGTGGCAGGTGGAAGGTGTGAAGCCTGCAAGGGCGATGGAATAATAAAGATAGAGATGCATTTCCTTCCTGATATTTATGTGCCTTGTGAAGTGTGTCATGGTAAAAGATATAATAGAGAGACCCTGGAAGTAAAATATAAGGGTAAGAATATATTTGAAGTTTTGGATATGACTGTAGATGAAGCGGTTGATTTCTTCGCTAATGTTCCAAGTGTTTATAAGAAAGTTAAGACTTTGCAGGAAGTAGGATTGGGTTATATCAAACTTGGACAGCCTTCTACAACTCTTTCCGGAGGTGAGGCCCAGCGTATTAAACTTGCGACAGAACTTTCAAGAAGAAGCACAGGAAGGACTATTTATATCCTGGATGAACCTACCACAGGTCTTCATTTTGCTGATGTACAGAAGCTTCTTGATATCTTGCAGAGGCTTACTGATGCAGGAAATACAGTTGTTGTGATTGAGCACAATCTTGATGTGATAAAACAGGCGGATCAGATAATTGATATGGGACCTGAAGGAGGATGCGGCGGCGGAACAGTTGTTGCCACAGGAACCCCGGAAGAAGTCGCAAAAGTTAAAAAATCATATACAGGCAAGTATCTTAAAAAATATCTGAAATAAGATTACTAAAGTTATATAAAATTCCACATTGCTATTTGGCAATGTGGAATTTTTTTTAGTTGGAAGTGAAGATTATGTGATGTAGGTATGGTTGATGTGATGTAGGTGTTGTTGGTGTGATGTAGGTGTTGTTGGTGTGATGTAGGTATGGTTGATGTGATGTAGGTATGGTTGATGTGATGTAGGTGTGGTTGATGTGGTGTAGGTATGGTTGATGTGATGTAGGTGTTGTTGGTGTGATGTAGGTGTTGTTGATGAGGTGTAGGTATGGTTGATGTGTTGTGGATGCAGATTATTTTATCGATGAAGATGAGAAGTTAGAGGATGCTTGCATTGTAAATGTGGTGACTGGATAGTTTAAAATATGGATGACCGATTTTGACGGAGAGGCGGAGATTTGGACTGGCGGTACTTATTCTATGTGACGGATAATACTCGTACTTACCTCAAAGTATGATGAAAACGGTCATAAACTATATATATGCCCTATTAAATGGGGGAAGGCACATGCCTAGCTGTGCAATGTGCATAAAGAAATTTGAAAAAGTTTGGATATAAAATTGATTGATTATGACCGTTTGTGAGCGTATACTTCAGATATAGCTAAATAAGGAGGTATCACGGAATGATTTATACGGTCACTTTTAATCCTTCTTTGGATTACATAGTTACTGTTGATAATTTCAGACTGGGACTTACTAATCGTACAACAACGGAGTTGATTCTTCCGGGTGGAAAGGGAATTAATGTTTCGATTGTCTTATCCAATCTTGGGGTGAAGAATACAGCTTTTTATTTCTCAGCTGGATTTATTGGCGATGAAATCACAAGAAGAATAGAGGAAAGTGGTATTAATGCAGATTTCATTCGTGTTGAGGAAGGGAATTCAAGGATCAATCTCAAACTTAAGTCTATTGACGGAACGGAGATAAATGGTATTGGACCTCATATTACGAAGGAAAATGTTGAAGAACTGATGAGAAAACTGGATCAGGTAACAAGAGGAGATGTGCTTGTACTTGCGGGCAGCATACCTTCAATGATGCCGGATTCGATCTATAGTGACATAATGCAGAGACTTGAGAACAGAGGCGTAAAGATAGTAGTCGATGCAACCAGAGATCTTCTTCTTAATGTACTTAAATATAGACCATTCCTGATCAAGCCAAATAATCATGAACTTGGGGAGATTTTTGGTGTTGAGCTTAAGACAAGAGAGAGTGTCGTGCCTTATGCAAAGAAGTTACAGGAAATGGGAGCTAAGAATGTAGTTGTTTCAATGGCCGGTGAAGGGGCTGTATTGGTAGGATCGGATGGAACAATATCTATGCTTCCTGCTCCTAAGGGGAAGCTGGTCAACGGTGTTGGTGCAGGAGATTCTATGGTAGCTGGCTTTATAGCTGGCTGGCTTAGGGATGGAAATTTGGAAAATGCATTTAAATTTGGTATAGCAGCAGGGTCTGCAAGTGCTTTTTCAGAATTTCTTGCTACAAAAGAAGAGGTTGAAAGGGTATATGCAACGATAAACTAAAAGATATGAAATAAGGAGGAGAAAAAATGAGGATAACGGATCTTCTTGATGAAAGAAGTATAGACCTTAATGCGCGACCAAAGTCAAAGAACGAAGCGCTTGATCAGGCTGTAGAACTTATGGCTAAGAGTGGAAAGGTCAAGGATAAAGACGCATATAAGAAACTGGTATATGCAAGAGAGGAAGAAAGCACAACAGGTGTTGGTGAAGGTATAGCAATACCTCATGGAAAAGGAGCTTGTGTTTCAAAGCCGGGACTTGCTGCTATGGTTATAAATGATGGAGTTGAATTCCAGGCTTTAGATGATGAACCGGTTGATCTTCTTTTCCTGATAGCTGCTCCAGATACAAAGGATAATGTACATCTTGATGTTCTTTCGAAACTTTCTATGATGCTTATGGATGAAGATTTTAGAGATAAGTTAAAAAATGCAAAGTCTCCAAAAGAATTCCTTAAGGTTATAGATGAGGCTGATGAAGAAAGAGCCAGTGTTGATGAGAGTCTTAAGGCAGAAAGCACTTCATCTGGAATAAAGATCGTGGCTGTAACATCTTGTCCGACAGGTATAGCTCATACCTACATGGCTGCAGAGGGGCTTGAAAAAGCTGCAAAGAAAGCTGGAGTTGTTATTAAAGTTGAAACAAGAGGCTCATCAGGTGCAAAGAATGTACTTAGTGATGCTGATATCGAAGATGCTGATTGCGTAATCGTTGCGGCGGATGCAAAGGTTCCAATGGGCAGATTTAAAGGAAAGAAGCTTATTCAGAGAAAGGTTGCTGACGGAATCAATAAGGCAGATGAACTTATAGAGATGGCAATAGCCGGAGACGCATCGGTCTTTAACGGCAGCTCAGAAGAAAGTGAAAAGGAAGAAGCAGAAAAGAAGGGTGGAGCACATAATGTATATACCTGGCTTATGGCCGGCGTTTCACACATGCTTCCTCTTGTAGTTGGAGGCGGTATCCTTGTAGCGCTTGCATTCCTGGTCGATACTATTGCAGGATATGGTGCGTCGGGAAGTGGAAATTTTGGATCTATCACACCTCTTGCTGCCTTACTTAAATATGTAGGCGGACTTGCAATGGGTCTTATGGTTCCGGTACTTGCAGGATATATTGCATATGCAATAGCAGACAGACCTGGCCTTGCAGTTGGTTTTGTAGGCGGACTCCTTGCTGCTAACGGAAATGCAGCTCTGTCAGGTTTTGTATTCAGTGATGGAGCAACTATTTCACTTGATGGAAAAGCTTTAGGGGCTTTCAGCAAGTTCCTTGCTGATCTTGGTTTCCAGCATGATGGAGGCGGTGCAACAGTTTCAGGCTTCCTTGGAGGTATCGTAGCGGGATTCCTTGCTGGATTTATCGTTCTTGGATTACAGAAGCTTTGTTCAAAGATGCCTGCAGCACTTGATGGTATCAAGCCAATGCTTATCTATCCACTTGTTGGTATGTTCTGCATTGCAGTACTTATGATATTTATATTTAACCCTCTTATCGGATGGTTTAATACAGAACTTTCAGAAATGCTTACACAGCTTGGAAAGTCAAATGCACTTTGGGCTTTGGGTCTTGTGCTTGGAGCTATGATGGCTATAGATATGGGCGGTCCTATCAATAAAGCTGCGTATGTATTTGGTTCAGGTATGCTGGCACAGGCTGCCGGATCTTCGGATCCAAACTTCCAGAAGATAGCATATATTTCTATGGCAGCAGTTATGGTAGGTGGTATGTGTCCTCCTGTTGGTATTGCCCTTGCAAATCTTATCTTCCCTAAGAAGTTTACAAAAGCTGAAAGAGGAACCACAATCACAAACTTTATCATGGGTGCATCATTTATTACAGAGGGTGCTATTCCATTTGCGGCAGCAGATCCAGGACGTGTAATTCCTTGTACGCTTGTTGGTTCAGGTGTAGCCGGATTACTTGTTGCAGTATTTGAGTGCACACTTATGGCGCCTCATGGTGGGCTTTTCGTTGTTGCTACAATCGGAAATCCACTTCTTTATCTTGTGGCGTGGGCTGTTGGATCAGTTATTACAGCAGTCATGCTTGGGATTTTAAAAAAGAATGTTGAAGAGTAATATTAAAGAGTCGCATTAAAGCACAATAATAAACTGCAATATTTAAAGCGCGATATTGAATAAAGGAAAGGGACTGATAATATGATTAGTTTTGAATATGTTATTAAAGATGAACATGGAATTCATGCAAGACCAGCTACAGATCTTTTCAAGATGACAAAGAATTATGACTGTACATTTACTGTTACTAAAGGCGATAAGACTGTGCCTTTTAAAGGGGTAATGGGTGTTATGTCTCTTGGGGCAAAACAGGGAGACGCAGTAACATTTACTTTTGATGGACCTGATGAAGCAGCGGCAAAAGAGGCTTTTGAAAAGTTCGTATCAGAAAATCTTTAAATTATAAAGGGCTGGAGCTATGTAACTTCAGCCCTGTTTGTTTTATAATGGGTGTAATAGCGACATTTTAAAGTATGGAACTATGTGCACTTTTTGAGGAAAGGAGAATGATATGAAGATTTTTAGCGGAAAAGCGGTCTTTGGCGGAGTGGCTATTGGCAGGATCTCGATATATAAAAAAGATGAACAACAGGTTAAAAGAATAAAAGTAGCTGATGTAGAGGCGGAAATAAATAGATATCATGAGGCAAAAAATACTGCTATAGAGCAGTTGGAGAAGCTTCATGAGAAAGCTGTAAAAGAAGTTGGTGAAGCCAGCGCAGAAATTTTTGAGGCTCACCAGATGATGCTTGATGACGGTGACTATATAGATTCGGTAGAAAATATAATACGTACCCAGGAAGTAAATGCTGAATATGCGGTTGCGATAACAGGGGATAATTTTTCTGAAATGTTTGCAAATATGGATGATGAGTATTTCAGAGGAAGAGCAGCTGACGTTAAGGATATCTCAGAAAGGGTTGTAAAGATCCTTATGGGAGATGAATCTGGAAGTATTGAATCGGATGAACCGGTCATTATCGTTGCAGATGATCTTGCCCCATCTGAGACGGTACAGCTGGATAAGGATAAGATCCTTTCTTTTGTCACAGTGCATGGGTCAGCTAATTCGCATACAGCTATACTTGCGAAAACTATGAGTATACCGGCTATGATAGGAACGGATATTCCATTAGATGACAGTGTTGATGGAAAGATGGCTATTGTTGATGGATTCGAAGGAAAAGTGTATGTTGAACCTGATGAAGACACACTTGAAGCTAAGAAGAAGATCGTCATAGAAGAGCAGAATAAGAAGGCTCTTTTAGAAGAGCTTAGAGGAAAGGATAATGTGACTCGGGACGGTCAACATATCAACCTCTACGCTAATATAGGAAATTCTAAGGATCTGGCTCTGGTCATGAAAAATGATGCTAATGGCATCGGTCTTTTTAGATCGGAGTTTATATATCTTGGATCGGATCATTATCCAACAGAGTCTGAACAGTTTGCTATCTATAAGCAGGTGGCAGAAACAATGGCTGGTAAGAAGGTTATAATAAGAACTCTGGATATTGGAGCGGATAAGCAGGCGGACTATTTTGAGCTGCCAGAAGAGGAAAATCCTGCTATGGGTCTTAGAGCGATAAGAATCTGCCTTACAAGGCCAGAAATCTTTAAGACTCAGCTTAGAGCTATACTTCGCGCCAGTGCATTTGGGAAGATATCTATCATGTATCCTATGATAATTTCAGTTAATGAAGTTAGAGAGATAAAGGCTATCATGGCTGAGGTCAAAGCAGAACTTGATTCTGAAGGCGTGGCATATGATAAAGATATTGAAGAAGGAATAATGATAGAGACGCCTGCGGCAGTAATGATTGCAGAGGAACTTGCCAGGGAAGTGGATTTCTTTAGTGTAGGTACGAATGATCTGACCCAGTATACACTTGCTATAGATCGTCAGAACCAGTCTATGGATAAATTCTATGATCCGCATCATCCGGCTATTGTAAAGATGCTTAAGATCATAATTGATAGCGCTCATAAGTATGGTAAATGGGCAGGAATCTGTGGAGAACTCGGGGCGGATCTTAGTCTTACAAAGGAATTTCTTGCAATGGGATTTGATGAGCTTTCTGTTTCGCCGGGAAGAATCCTTCCGATCAGAAAGATAGTTCTTGAAACAAATGTGGCTGAGTATAAAAAGGAGAAAGGATTGCAGTAATTATGCTATCTGAAAAACGTAGAAGCGACATACTTAAAATAGTAGGACAGAAAAAAAGCGTTACGATTCAGGAATTAAGAGTTGAACTGGATGCTTCGGAATCAACAATAAGAAGAGATATCACAGCCCTTAGCAAAGAAGGGAAACTTATAAAGGTTTTTGGCGGAGCGATAGCTGTTGAAGGTGCGCCATCTTCCAGAGAACTTACTGTTGTTCAGAAGGAAACGATTAATAAACAGGAAAAACTCAGAATAGCCAGATATGCAGCATCACTTATAGGACCAGGTGATTATGTGTATATAGATTCAGGTACTTCTACTGGATATATGCTTGAGTTCATTAAGGAAAAGGATGCTACATATGTTACAAATGCAGTAGCACATGCCAAGACACTGGCTTTAAAGGGACTTAAGGTTCTTCTTATTGGTGGAGAACTGAAGGAAACAACAGAAGCAATCGTAGGCGCGGATGCGATACTTCATATTCAGAAGTATCATTTTTCTAAAGGCTTTTTTGGAACCAATGGAATAAGCGCAAAACTTGGATTTACAACACCTGACGTCAGAGAAGCGCTTATTAAGAGGGTTGCTGTGCAGAATACCCAGCTTGGACAAAGGTATATTCTTGCAGATTCGGAAAAGTTTGGATTTGTTAGTTCGGTAACATTTGCTGATTTTGATGGGACTGTAACACTTACAGACAGACAGCCTGATGAGTCATTCTATAAAAAAATGGAAATTCGTGTTGTTTAATCTTAGGTCATGTAATATAATGGCTATGGTCATAGATGTGCTTAGTAAGTTCATTTATTGTTAATTATTAAAATGTAAATATATTTACGGAGGTAAAAATAATGTTAGTATCAGCAGAGAAGATGCTTAAGGATGCCGTTGCAGGACACTACGCAGTAGCTCAGTTCAACATCAACAACCTTGAGTGGACAAAGTCAATCTTACTTGAGTGCCAGGAACTTCAGGCACCAGTTATCCTTGGTGTTTCAGAAGGTGCTGGAAAGTACATGACAGGTTATAAGACAGTTGCTGCTATGGTTAAGGCTATGGTTGAGTCTCTTGGAATCACAGTTCCTGTAGCTCTTCACCTTGATCATGGTTCATATGAAGGAGCTAAGGCTTGTATCGAAGCTGGTTTCTCTTCAATCATGTTCGATGGTTCTTCACTTCCAATCGAAGAGAACATCGAGAAGACAAAAGAACTTATCGCTATCTGCAAGGAAAAGGGAATCTCTCTTGAAGCAGAAGTTGGTGGTATCGGTGGAGAAGAAGATGGCGTAGTTTCAACAGGTGAGTGCGCTGATCCTCAGGAATGTAAGGAAGTTAACGATCTTGGCCCTACAATGCTTGCTTGTGGTATTGGTAACATCCATGGTAAGTATCCAGAAAACTGGGCAGGTCTTCAGTTCGATGTTCTTTCAAACATCAAGGCAGTTACAGGTGATACTCCACTCGTTCTTCACGGTGGTTCAGGAATCCCTGATGAGCAGATCAAGAAAGCTATCGATATGGGTGTAGCTAAGGTAAATGTTAATACAGAGTGCCAGCTCGTGTTCGCAGCAGCTACAAGAAAGTATATTGAAGAAGGCAAAGATCAGCAGGGTAAGGGTTACGATCCTCGTAAGCTTCTTGCACCTGGTGCTCAGGCTATCAGAGATGAAGTTAAGAACAGACTTGAAGTTTTCGGTTCAATCGGAAAAGCTAACTAGTTTTTAAACTGATATGATTATTTGGAGAGATGCAGTTTTATGTGTCTCTCTTTTTTATTTAGATTACTACTGACAATGTGGGCTATAGAGCTGGAAAATATATGGAAACCTGATAATGCAAAATGCTGATAACTGATTGGGGCTGATTGGGTTATAAAAATGTTGACAGGAAACTTTTTGGGGGATAAAATGAAAATGTGAACAAAATGTGTTCTAAATGAAAGAGGAGGAAGGTTATGAAAAAAAGATTTTTTCTGTTACTTTATTAATTGTTCTCGTGTTCTCATTTGCGTTTCCGGTATGTGCTGCGACGCATAGATATAGTAGAGATATTGTTATGCAAAGTTAGTGGTTAGGGATAATGCTATGAGCGTTCATTCGTTAAAATATTCTAATGGGGCGCCAGTGGGCGTGACTAAGAGGTTGTATAGGTAATAAAAGGCATTTGAAATGAAAAAAAAGATAATTTTATGCAGTGTTATTTTAATAATAGCTTTGATTGCGTTTTACCTGACCAGATCTGAATGGAAAAATTTTTCTGGTTCTGATGGGCACTTTAGTAAGGAAACCTATTTGGAGTACGGTTATAGTGAAGTTAGACTGGGACCGAATTATAAGATGAAAATTTCATGTATCATAAATTCCGGCAAAACTAAACTTCAAATTGCAAAAGGTGATGCGGATATAGTGCCTTCAGATTTTGAAAAGAATATTGTTTTCGAAAAAGAGTTTGATGAGAGCTTTGATGAATGGGTTATTACGCCAGAGTCAGGGCTTGAAGAAGGGAATTATGTTGTACATTGGGAATTAGAAGGCGATGATATTGATATTATCATGAAGGAAGATAGATATAAGAAAATCTATAATTATCAAGTAGTGTGGGATGATATTAAAGAGTTTTATTGTTTAAATATACAGCATAAAGAAATGTACATAAGTGATCTATATAAATAATGTATTGAAGATGCGGAAAGGAAATGGATGATAAAGTGATATATATAAAAAAAATATTTAGATATCGCTTCTCGTCGCTTTGTATTTTGATCTGTATTATTTTTTCATGTATAGGAATGTATTTTGGCGTGGTTTTTACCAGAAATGCATTGTATGAAATGAAAGATAATGAAAAATTTGGATACAACTCTGAAACCAATTTCGGGGTTGTATCTGATTTTTTTTTCGATGATTTAGAGAAAATAAGTGATAAAAAAGTAAATCTTTTAGTGACAGGGTTAGAGATCATAAATGATACAAGTAATAAGACTCTTCTGGTTGATTGTATAATCAGTATATATGACAGTAAACTACCGGTAAGTAATGAAATATTAAAAGAAGGTCTAGGTAAAAAGGCTGTTGTTTTAGGAAGAAATAATGAAAAAAATATCATTGAAGAAAATGGGGAAAAATATTATCTTGTTTTTGGGGAAAAATATAAGGTATTGGCATTCCTCGAAACAACTGATAGTGGTATTTATGATGATTCTACATTTATTTTTTATAATCCACATATAGCAAATTATATAAAACAAAGTCTGAGTGACGGACAGCAGATCAATCTTTGCCTAGAAAGTGATGTCGTTGATACAGGCAAGGTCTATCAGGAGATGTTTAGTGGAAAAAATGCTTTTTTGGATGTTTCAACTTCTTTTACTAAAGATACAAATAAACCATTTATGTATGAGAATTGGATTGCGATACTGATCGTGATTTTTTGCAATATCAATATTGCATTTATGACTAAGTTCTGGATCGATCAGAGAAAAGAAGAGATAGGAATATTATCTATTTTTGGTTACAGTAAAAAAATGATAAGAAAAAAGATATTATATGAGTTTCTTTTTCTTATTGTTTTAGGTGATTTAATATCAGTTTTTTTGATCTTATTAATCTATAAACTTATTACTGAACTGATCATCGATTATCACCTGTATTTTAATTTGAAAAATTTTATATATACATTACTTGCAATAGTCGCAGTAGCTACAGGAGTTTTTCTGCCAGTTCTTGAGAAATTCTTGAGGATGAAATTTAAGGAGTTTAAAAGGTGATTGATAAATGAGCATTTTGGGAATAGTGAAATTGAGTTTAGATAAGATCTATAATAAAAAGATCAGATTTTTTATCACATCATTATTGGTGGTGATTTCTATCCTTTTGATGTTTAATGCTCTAAGTGCAATTGCTTCTTTAAGATATGAGATTTGGAATGTGAATAAAAAACTGGGGGATCATAGGGAAAAACTTTATAAGGTGAAATCTGACTTTATGACAAGAGATTTAAACTATTATAATAATGCGTTTGATAAAGTTATTGATCTAAAGAATGAAGAAGGATGCATAAGTTATGAGATTACCAATACCCGGCTTACAGATGGGAAGATAGTCAGTGCTATCAGGACTGACAATAAATTTATTGAAATAATGGGTGTTAAAGATACTAATGGGGAAAATATCGTATTAAATAGTGATGGTGAATATAAAGAAGTCGCTATCGGCTACAAAATGGTTGAAAGAGGCTGGAAGCTGGGAACGGTTTTTGAAGATAATGAGTTACATCAAAAATATAAAGTGGCTTATATAATAAAAGAGGGGGAGGATTGGCTGCCTGATTCTTTGTTTCAAAACGACAAGTTCGTGGATCTTGATGATATGTTGCTGCTGCCTCAAGAAATAGAACATTACGAGAATGGCTTCCCCATTATTTTGTGCAATAGACTGTTTTTTTATGGATCTAAGGAAGAAGTAAAAAACTTTAATGATAAGATTGAAAATTTAAGAAATCAGAATGTTTACTTTGAATGTATTTCTTTTGATGATTATGAAAAAGAAAGCAACAAGACTAACTATAATATATGGATATTAAATATTGTATTGAGTATAATCTCTGTACTTCTTATGATCATGGCTTTGTTTATTTCATTTTCTCTTGGCTGGCTTGAGGATAGTGGAGAATTTGGTATTTTTCTTGCGAATGGCCTTTCGATGAGAGATATATGCTTAATGATGCAGACAGATATGATGGTCAGAGCGCTTATTCCTATTGCAATTTCCTATTTGTTTTTATTTTTAAAAGGAGATTTTACTTCTCTTTATGGGAATACAAATAAGAATATTTTTATGGTGATCACTATTAGTTTGATAGTTATAGTTCAAATGTTTACGTTCGCTATGTATAAGTGGATAAAAGCAAATAAAGTAATCAGGATGATGAAAGAAGGCACAGTTTGATAAGGTTAGAAAATGTAAAAAAAGTATATAAAGTAAATAGTGTAGATGAAGTAGCTGTTGCAGATTTAACAATGGATATTAAGGATGGAGAATTCATAGGCGTTATTGGACCTTCAGGTTCGGGCAAAAGTACTCTTCTTAATTGTATCGGTATGCTGGATGAATTTTCTTGCGGCAGATATTTTCTGAATGATGAGGATGTTACTCATTTAAGTGAAAATATAAGATCAAGGATAAGGAAAAATACTTTTAGTTTTATTTTCCAGAATTTTGAATTGATCAAAAGGTATACTGTGTATGAAAATATAGAGGTTCCATTGCTGGCAAAAAAAATAAAAGAGAGGAAAAAGATAATAGATGATAAGGCTGAAATGCTTGGAATAGGAAATCTATTAAACAAATATCCTTATCAGATCTCTGGAGGGGAACAACAGAGAGCGGCCATAGTAAGGGCACTTGTTATGGATAATCCATTTATACTGGCAGATGAGCCTACGGGAGCTTTAGATAAAGCTAATTCGAGTGAATTTATGAAGATAATGCATACTATAAATGATAACGGAAAAACAATCCTTATGGTGACGCATAATCTGGAATTGGCAAAAGAGTGTGATAAAATTATAGAATTAAGTTATGGAGAAGAAGTAATAAAATAAGGGTTGGTAAAAGAGAGACGATTAAGAATGAGTCTCTCTTTTTAGTTGTACCAAACTATGCTATAATAAAATGATTATGTCTAGCCTAAAGGTCGGGTTAGAGAACGGGTGGGCGATAGGCTTTTTATCATTACACTTACTACATGGATCAAGAGGAAAAAGAAGTGGCAGAGAATCACGTATTAATTGATGATATCTTAAAGAATCAGTCTGAAAGAATGATGAACTTAAGAAAGTTCTATCCATTCTTTAGTTTATATGAAACATCATTTTCGCAATATAAGGATGGAAAATATCAGAGTCTGGATATGGCATATCTGACTCTTTCTTTGCTGCGCTTTTTTATAAACGAGAATAGTTTTAATGAAAATGATGTGACTTATGAGATGGTGGAAGATTTTTTAAAGAAGATTTTAAGGAGAGACTTTGAACTTAAGGAATCAGAGACGGAAGAACAGGAACTTATAAGATATATCTTTGATAAGATAAGAAATGATGGAAGGCCTTTTAGCTTTAATTTCTTTGATCCTGAAACAAAGAAGAATAAGACTTCCTACGTGAAGCTTATCGAATCAACTGTTAAAGATGAAAGTGTAATCTACCGAATTACAGCTGATGGTATTGAGTTCTTTCTTTCTACAAAGGAAGTTAAGGATGAAAGCCCGCTTACAACTGAACAGCTCCTGCTTGAAAAGATGATAAAGTCTGAAAACTTTAAGGGTGGTATAGATGTGATAAGACGTATGAACCTTGAGGTTAAAAGACTTAAGGACAAGAGGGAGGATGTAATAAGAAGCCTTCTTAGGGATATTTATGAGGGAACGGAAGCTGCGAAAAATTATATGGAGAGTACTTCTGTATGGTTTGAGGAGGAAAGAAAGCATTTTGCTAAGAATAAATTGCTGGTTGATAAGGCGGTGGCAAGGCTTGCTGCGGGCCATGATACAAAGGTCATAAGAGATGTGGCAGTTTTAGAAACCGAATTAAAGAAGACGATAGAGAGCCACAGCGAACTTATTGCTGCTACTGCAGAACTTTCAAGACTTACTGATGAGATAGTTGAAAGGTCAAAGTTAAATCAGTTAAGACCAGTATTTGATTTTTCAAATGCCCTGCTTCTTATGGAGAAAAATGACAGACCTTGTGATATGGCACATATATTTATGCCTTTCTTAAGACCTCGTATCGAGAAATCTTTCTCTGCTTCATTAGTAGATAATATCATGACTTCTAAAAATGATAATGATATTAAGGGTGAAATAAGAGAAAATAAGCCGGCGGATCTTCACTTTGAATATGAAGATGAAAAAATGTCCAGAACTGTTGGAAAGAACTTAGCTTATCTTTTTAAAGAGCTGCTGGATAGACTCTTAAGGTGGGATAAGGTAACTCTTCCGGAGTTAAATGCTATATTAGAGATAAAATTTGGCAAGGAAATATATGAGAACAGAGACTATTACGCCTTTCTTGTACATCTCGCAAAAAAGGATTCTTATAGCATGAAGATAATGAAAGAGGAGACAGAGACATTTTTGGAAAAAATGGCCTGGGATACTATGACCGAGTCAGATAAAGAATTATATAAGGATATAAGTTTTACAATAGAATTTATGGATGATGAGATAGTGATAAGAGATAGGGATGAGGAAACTTATGCTGATCAGGCTTTTCTTATCCGCAATATGACATTCCATAGAACAGGGAAGGAGAGTAGAAAAGATGGAAGATAAAAGTCTTGAAAAGGCATTGGAGATATACAGTGCCCTTATAACAGGTAAGATTGTTTCAAAACAAAATAAAGAAACAAGAGATCTTTATAATGATTTCTACTCAGATTCTCTTGTTTATGAAATAACTGTTAAGTTGTTAAAAAGCCTCAACTTAAATCTTTATGAGTATAATGATTCTATATTCATTTCGGCAGGGGATGGAAATAAAGTTTTTGGGTATACAAATGATGATCTTAAAAAAACTATGGGCCTAAAATTAAATAAGGAACTTTTTCTGGTTTATTTTATCATTTATCAGGCACTGCTTTATTTCTACACAGATTCAAGTACTTATCAGATAAAGGAATATCTTAAGTTAGATGAACTTATTAAGCTTGTCAGCCAGGCTGCAGACAGGATTGCTAAGGAAGATGAGATCTTTGAAAAAGATGAGGATAATTCAAGGGGAACATTTAGAAATATAGCTCTTTTCTGGCATGAGCTTCCAACAGCCACAAGTGAGGATAAGGATAGAAATAAGGCTTCGAGAGGATCTAAACTTGGTTTTGTAAAGCTTACATTTAATTTTCTTTCGGAGGAGAAGCTTTTTAACTGCGTAGATGATAGATTTTATCCTACAGACAGGTTTAGGGCTATAGCCGAGAATTATTTTGAAGAATACAAGGGTAAGGTCTATGCCCTGCTCGGAGGTGCTGAAAATGCCTAGTATTAACAGAATCAGAGTAAATAACGTTAAATATAACTTTGCGACTCAGATGTATGATGATTTTACCATGCGCCTTTTTGGGAGAAATACACTTTATGATCTGGCTAATGGTGGAGGAAAGTCTGTGCTTATGCTGCTGCTTATGCAGTGTGTAATACCTAATTCTACACTGGATGAAAAACAGCCTATTGAGAAACTTTTTAGAGAAAATTGTGGCAATAGCACAATCCATTCTCTTATCGAATGGAAACTTGATGAACCGGATATTGCAGACGGATATAAGTATATGACTACGGGTTTCTGCGCCCGTAAATCAAGGGACAGGGATAATGACACTGAAAAGTCAGATGTGGCATCTGTGGATTATTTTAACTATTGTATCTTTTACAGAGAATACAATAGAAATGATATCGTGAACCTTCCTTTAGTTAAGGATAATGAAAGGGTTTCTTATCAGGCCTTAAAAAATTATCTTTTGGACCTTTCAAGAAGGGACAATAATCTTATCATCCAGGTTTTTGACAGAAAGGGTGAATATCAGAGGTTTATCTCAAAATACGGACTGCATGACAGTCAGTGGGAGATAATCAGAGGTATTAATAAAACTGAGGGACATGTAAGAACCTATTTTGAAACAAATTATAAAACTACCCGTAAGGTTATAGAGGATCTGCTTATTGAGGAGATCATCGAAAAAGCCTATAGGGTTAAGACTAATAAAGATGAGGATAAAAAAGATTCTGCTGCGGATCTTCTTATGTCTATAAAAGACCAGCTTAAAGTCCTTGCGGAAAAGAAGAAGGATATTGCTGTTTTTGATCATGAGACAGAGCTTATCTCTCTTTTATATGACAGGATACTCTCTTTTAATGATCTTTATAAAGAAGAGGAAGAAGTGGCAAAGAAGCTGGGGGATATATATGTTACCGGCGAAGAGGAGCGAAAGAACGTGGAGGAATATCTCCTTTCTTTAAAGCAGGAAAAGGAAGAAGCTAAGGAGGCCCTGGTATTAAAAAGAGCCAGATTAGAGAATCTTAAGACTTCAAGAGATAAGAAGAGGCTTGAGATGCTTTGTGAAAAAAGAGATATAGCGGCAGAAGAACTGGATAGAAATACTAATCTTCTTTCAAAAAAGACTAAAGAATTAAATGAGAATAAGGCTGCCATCTATTTCCTTGAAATGCTGGCAGATAAGGAAAAATACGAAAAGGTAAAGGCGGAGTCTGAAGCTGAAACAGTAAAAAGTGATGAGGAATTTCTTGGCGTAGTAGCAGCACTTCATAAGATCTTTGTAGCGGAAAAAGGAAACTGCGAGGAAATGATAAAAGATCTTAATGAAAAAAATGCTATGCTTAAAGAGGCCGTTGAAAGAGATAAGAAGATCTTAGAGGAAGCCAGAGTAGGGGTTGCGGTTTCAGATAATAGTATAAATATCCTTGAAGAAGAAATAGAAAAACTTTCAAATGATATAAGGGATAAAAGAGAAAGTCTTAACGAAGGATCATTTGATAAGACAGAAAATATAATAGAAAACAGAAGAAAAAAAGCAGAAGCGCTTAAGAGTGCCATAAATAATAAAAACCTTTCTCTTGAACAGATTCATAAAGAGATAGATACATCCAAGGTGGATCTTAATGAATGCTCTGACAAGATCATCAGCCTTAACAAGGAGATTAAAGATTATGAGAGTAGATTAGAAATCTATAATAAAAATGAAGGCAAGCTTAAGGCGGTTAAAAATATCTATGCTGCAGAGGGGGATATTACAGCGCTTCCTGAATATATCAGGGAGAAGACAAAGAAAGATATCATCCGTCTCGCAGATATAGAAAGAGAGATAAGAAAGAATAAATGCAGGCTTGAAGAGATAAAGCGTGGCAGACTTATAAACTTGAGTAAGGATGCAGAAAAGATAATCGAATATATCACAACAAGACATGGCTCAACAGCTATGTTCGGGGCGGATTATCTAAGCGCTGTTTCTACAGAGAGAAGAGCCGAACTTCTTTTAAATGAGCCTGCTATCCCATATTCGGTCATTGTGGAAAATTTTGATGAACTTATCATGGATCCGGGGCTTACAGAAATGGCGACGCAGGAAGGTCAGGTGCTGATACTGGATAAAGAAAAGCTTGGAAAAAGTTGTGTCTCTACAGGAGACGGGGCTTTATTCATTAGAGCAGGTAAGGCGCATTTTCTGGATGAAAAGAAGGCAGCTAAGCTTATAGAAGAAGTTGAAGTAAAGATAAATGATCTAAGTAATGAGAGGGTATTTCTTTCTGATGCGCTGGAGACAGAAAAGGAAGACTTGGAATTTGTGCTTCGTACAGGTTCTAAAGAATTTGCCAATGCAAAAGAAGATATAAAGAATGCCGGCCTTTCATTAGAAAAGTTAAATGTAAAGGCGGATAAGATAAAGAGAAATATTGAAAATCTTAATAGTAAAGCTTCGGAGATCTCAGGACTTATCGCTGAGGATGAGAAACGTTATAAGAATCTTACAGATGATATAGAGCTGCTGGAAAAGATTCGGGGAATTGAAATGGAACTGGGGCAGAAGGAAAAGCTTTTAAATGATACCAAGGAGGCCAGAAAGAGATTTGTTAAGGAGCTTGGTCTTGCCAGGGATAGATATGATGAAGAGCTTGCTGAAGAAGAAAAACTTAAAAATGCTCTTAGAGAAAGAACTGAGGAATTAAGACGCGTTTCTAAGGACTGGGAAGAGCATTATGAAAGCTATTACAGGGCTGGAGATTATCCTGAATATAAAAGATCTAAGGAAGAGCTTATCTATAATTTTAGGGCTTATCTTGGAGAAGCTGGAATTGCGGCTCAGGATATGGAAAAGAATGCTCTGCTTTTAGATACGCTTTTAAAGAGTATTGAAAGACAGAAGAACAGAATAAAAGAAAAGGGCGTCGATATTGCGTGGCTTGAAGAAGAAAAAAGAGCGGGCAGGCTGATTGCTTGTGATGATTTGGAACTATCGGCTTTAGAGGAGGAAATAGAAAAGCTTAAGGCTGAAAATGATCTTCTTAAAGAAAGAGACGCTGCAAAAAAAGATGAGGCTCAGAGACTTTTGGGATCTATAGATTATGCGGTTGAAAATATTACTGCGGCATATGGTAGCTTCGAATATATCGATATAAATTATGATGACTATAAGCAGACTATAGATAAGGAAGAAGCCGAGCTTAAAAGTATTAAGGCTGCTGCTAAGGAGGCTGAAGAAAGGCTGGATAATTATAAGAGGCAGCAGGACATCATGGCCGATCTATACAGAGATGTAAAGAGGATAGTGGAAAGAAAAAATATAGATATTTCTAATGCGGTCATTATCAAGAGCGATAGAGACAGCCTTAGGGATCATTTTGAAGAGTTGCTTCTTTCCTACGACAGAATTGAAAAGGCAATTGAAAAAGCTGGCATGCAGATGCTTAAGACTAAGGGGCAGGTTACAGAAAGCCTTAGCCTTTTAGGGGCATTTCAGCTGGCGGCCTCTATCAGAGATGATGTTGAGATCCCTAAAACCTATGGAGAAGCTAAGGAACTCCTAAATAATCTTGACTCTATGAAAGACCTTATCAGACTTGAAAAGGAAAGGGTTGACTCTAGTCTTTCAGATATGGAAAGACTTAAGAATAATTTCGTGGATCAGTGTATAGAACGCTGTCTTGATGTAAGGACTGAGCTCGATAAGCTGCCAAAGCTTTCTCAGATTATGATCGGAAATGAAACTATCCAGATGATCAAACTGACCATCCCTTATGTAAAGGATGAGTTTATAAGGGAAAGAATGGCAGATTATATTGATAAGATAATCGATGCGGCAGATAAGAGGGAAAATGATGCTGACCGTCTCAAGTTCCTTCAGTCTGAACTGGCGATAAAGAAGATGTTCTCGGTTATCGTAACTGATATGAATAGGATTAAATTATTGCTATATAAGAGAGAAAGAATAAGAGAGCAGAGCCGTTATCTTAAATATGAAGAAGCAGTTGGCTCAACAGGGCAGTCTCAGGGTATCTATATCCAGTTCCTTGTTTCTGTCATCAATTATATTTCTGGTATGTATGCGGCGTCGGATCTTGATAAGAGGACAAAGACTATCTTTATCGATAATCCATTTGGTGCAGCTAAAGATATTTATATCTGGGAACCAATCTTTGCTCTTCTTAAGACAAATCACGTTCAGCTTATTGTGCCATCCCGTGGTGCAACTCCTGAGATAACAGGAAAGTTTGATGTGAATTATGTGTTGGGACAGCAGATGACAGCTGGAAAACAGGTTACGGTTGTTGTTAAATATGACAGCCATGCAGATGGAGAAGAACTCGAATATAACGAACTAGATTACGAGCAGACAACATTTGATTTTATATAATGAGCAGTTGCTGAGTTTAGAGTGAGAATGTTGGGGGTATTTGAGCAGTTGGTCGCTCGGAGTATAAGAGTAGCTGAAATATGGGCGCTGATATACGAAGGTTTATATTGCCTTGCAGTACCTTGTTATAAAAGGAAAAAAGGGGAAGTATGTATCAGATAGAGGCTCGAACAATAATGACCCCTCAAAATGGTATCAACATTTACAGGGGTTCAACAGATAATTGCATAGTATCAAAGGTAAGGGCCAGGGGAGCCCGGGTAAAGAATCCGGGAGAAATGGGCATAAAAGCCGATGCAGATCAGCTTCTTTCAGTAGAACTTAGAAAGAAGCGATCAAGAGGCATTATCTATACAGGTCTTTCTGATCCTTATAATGAGCTCGAAAGAGAATCAGGGATCATGAGAAAGTGTCTTATGGCTGTTTTAAGATTTGACTTTGGCATTGATATTACAACTAGAAGGTCACTGATCCTTAGAGATAAAGATCTTCTTAAGGATATCGCAGACAGGACTAAATGTATAGTAAGGATTGTTTTGCCTTGTCTTAAAAAGGACGCTTTTCAAATAATTGAAGGTGATAAAGACAGCATCGATGAAAGACTTGAGATATTGGAAGGACTAAAAGATTCGGGGGTAGACATAATGCTTGACGTCTTTCCAATGCTTCCGGAGCTTAATTCTGATGAAGATAATCTTCTCGAGATGCTGGAGCTTGCTAAAAAATATAAGGTGAAGGCTATAGATTTTCACGGCTTTAAGACCAAGCTTCAAAATGATATGCAGGACTATTTCTATGAAAAATTAAAGGAAAGAAACAAGGCACTGTATGATCATTATATAAATAAGCTTGGACGACCAAAAGAATTTAATCTCGATAAGGATGGAAAGTTCTATAAGATCCTTGCAGATTATTGTATCAAAGAGGGTATTCTTTTTACAAAAGAAGAAATCGATGACTATGCAAGAAAGTATGAAAATAAAAAAGAAGGTAAACAGCTTTCGTTTTTTGATTTGACACAGCAATAAAATAATTTTATTATTGTTTGAATAAATACTTTTGGCAATTAAAGTGTTTTTCGATAAAAGCAAATGGTAAAAATGGAAAAATATAAAATATTTACGGAGGAAACATAAGATGGATTTTAATGCAGCAAGTCTTAAGATGCATGAAGAGAACAAGGGAAAGCTTGAGGTTAATTCTAAGGTGCGTATCGAAACAAGAGACGACCTTTCAACGGCCTATACACCAGGGGTAGCAGAGCCTTGCAGAAAGATTGCGGCAGATCCTTCTGATGTATATAAATATACTTGCAAGGCCAATACGGTTGCTGTAGTTTCAGATGGAACAGCAGTGCTCGGCCTTGGAGATATAGGGCCTCTTGCAGCAATTCCTGTAATGGAAGGAAAGTCGGTTCTATTTAAGAGGTTTGCGGGGGTAGATGCATTTCCAATCTGCCTGGATACAAAAGATGTTGATGAGATAGTAGAGACTGTAAAGAGGATCGCTCCTTCTTTCGGTGGTATCAATCTTGAGGATATTTCAGCTCCAAGATGTTTTGAGGTTGAAAGAAGACTTAAAGAAGAGCTTGATATACCTGTTTTCCACGATGATCAGCATGGAACGGCTATCGTTGTTTGTGCAGGACTTATCAATGCCCTTAAACTTACAAACAGAAGCTTTGAAACAGCAAGCGCTGTTATCAGTGGTGCAGGTTCAGCAGGTATTTCTATCTGCAAGCTTATGCTTAAGTTTGGAATTGGAAATGTAGTCCTTGTTGATAAGAATGGTGCCCTTTGCCCTGAAGAAGAGTGGATGAATCCGGCTCAGAAAGAAATGGCAGAGATAACAAATAAGAATAAGGAAAGAGGTAATCTTGCCGAAATAATGAAGGGTAAGGATATCTTCGTTGGTGTTTCAGCGCCTGGAATAGTAACAGCTGAGATGGTAAGCACTATGGCAAAAGACCCTATCGTATTCTCTATGGCAAATCCTACACCAGAGATCATGCCTGAGGAATCTAAGAAGGGCGGGGCAAGAGTTATCGCATCGGGAAGATCTGATTATCCAAACCAGATCAATAACGTGCTTGTCTTCCCTGGAATCTTCAGAGGAGCTCTTGATTCAAAGGCAAGACAGATAACAGAGCCGATGAAGATTGCTGCGGCAAAGGCGATAGCATCTATCGTAAAAGATGATGAATTAAGAGAAGATTATATAATTCCGGATGCATTTAATCCGGAAGTGGCAAGAGTTGTTGCTAAGGCTGTTGCTGATGAGGCTTATAACAGCGGAGTAGCAAAATAATAATGGAGTTTTATCTTAAATGGGATATTTAGAATTTGAAAAAGCGAAGAAGATGGGCGACAAGGCCTTCAGACAGGCTGTTCAAAAGGGACAGAGTCCATATCTTCCGGTTCTCGATGAGATCCTTTCTCAGGTCGAGATAAGAGGTGAAGTAAATCTTGGGCTTGTGAATATACCTCTTTCAAGAGTTGTTGGAACAAGCACAAAGGGAAGGACAACGGCTTTTGCCAATAATTTTATGCCTATCTTAGGTATGAATTCAGAATTTGGTGTTAAATGGTCCCTTCTCAGTGATGCTCATATGAATGAAGGCATTCATGATCCTATCAAGGTTTATGAATATATGAATTATTACTATGTGGTAGAAGGAAATAAGCGTGTAAGCGTTCTTAAATTCTTTGATGCTGCATCAGTAC
>CAMKMR010000002.1 GCA_946413945.1 uncultured Lachnospiraceae bacterium
GCCTAAGCTAAAATAAAATAGTTAATAATTGCTACTATCTGTGGTAGTTTATTTTACGCTCCCACTCCGGAAACGTTTCCATTTTGTAGAAAAAATTTTTTTGTTATTAGTATGTGTAAATAACCTTTCCTTCTACACTCCACCATATGTTCACAAACTTTTCATAATTATAAAATTCATATTATTATTTAGTCAAGGATAAATAATAATATGGATTGGATATTATCATTTTTTGATTTCAATGATGTTTTTTATCTATAATATTTTTAACCCCCAAATGCATAACTCCCAAAAATGAAATAAAAAAGGAGCTAAAAAAATGATCACCTCATTTTTTTAGCTCCAGGAACATCTTATAATAGTTCTAAAAGTTTTTCATAAACAAACTGAACGCTCATATCTCTTACATTATTTCGTCCGATATTTCCAAAACGCTTTGTAAATGTAAACACATTTCCTTTAATATTAAAACCAAAGCATACCATACCAACCGGCTTTCCGGGAACTGCTCCGGTAGGGCCTGCAATTCCTGTTATGCCAACTCCTACTTCAGCTCCCATAGCAAGTGCAACTCCGATAGCCATTTCTCTTGCTACATTTTCACTTACAACTCCATATTCTCTTATCTTATCCGGATCAACCCCCAGATATTTGATCTTTGCCTCGTCTGCATATGTAACAAAGCTGACATTTAATACTTTAGAAGCATCAGGTACATTTACAAGTTTTGCAGCTGCAAGTCCTGCAGTACAGGACTCCGCAAAGCTGATATGATAATTCTTTTTTATAAGTCTGTCTACAACTCGTCCTTCAATACTTCCCTCTGACCCTCTTATATCCTGGATCATATCAAGACCACTCATTTTTTTCTCCTTTTATAATCGTCTTCCAAATGGATCTTCTATCACCACTTGCTCTTTTTTCTTCTTATTTGGATCTTCGACTTTTCCGTCAAGTTCCTTATCTTCTTCACTTTTTACTATATCTATCTCGTCCTCTTCCTTTTTCTCAAGTTCCGGCGCATCCAGATCTTCTTCAATCATATTCTTTTCTCTCATAAATATATCATAAATGCAAGGGACTACAACAAGTGTGAGAAGAGTACCATAGACCATACCTCCAACTACTACGATAGCCATTGGCTGTGCCATCTCAGCTCCCATTCCCATACCTATCGCCATAGTGGACATAGATATTATAGTTGTAAGAGCTGTCATAAGTACAGGACGAAGTCTGGTTTTAGAAGATTCTATTATTGCATCTCTCTTCTTCCACCCTTCTCTTCGCAGCTGATTAATATAATCAACCAATACGATACCATTATTTACTATGATACCAGATATCATAACAAATCCGATGAGAGCAACTACGCTTATCTCTGATCCTGTCATCCAAAGAAGCATGAAGCCTCCTGTAAAAGCGAGCGGAATGGTAAACATTATTATAAATGGTGAGAGAAGACTCTGGAACTGGGCTACCATTATAAGGTAAATAAATATAACCGCTAGTAAAAGCATCAGATAAAGCTGGTCCATGGTATCATTTATAGTCTGGTCCTCACCGGCAAGAACCACTTTATAACCTTCAGGAAGATTCATATTTTTTATAGCCTTACTTACTTCTTCACCTACAAGACCGACATTATGATCTTCATCTATCTGTGCGGTTACTGCTATATACCTGTTCTGAGCATCTCGGCTGATGGAACTTAACTCTTCCGTCTCTTCAAAGCTTGCTATCTCTGAAAGTTCTATCTCCTTACTCTCCTGAGTTATCTTATCAGTATATGTAAAACTGATATGTGATAAGTCATCCTTCATCAATTTCTTATCAGAATCAGAATTAATATAAACGGCATAATCTTTTACATCTGTTGTTACAGTAGCAGCCTTGGTCTCTGCGGCTGTCTCCTGATATACCAGCTGGAATACCTGGGCCACGGTCATTCCATATTTAGCAGCTTTTTCCTTATCAACTTTTATCATTACTGTCTTAGTAAGATTTGAAAGTCCATCATCTACATCAGTAGTTCCTTCTACTTTTCTAAGGATATCTGCTGCCTCTTTTGCAAGTTTCTGTAACTCAGCTATCTCTCTACCTTCAACCTTTATCGTAAGGCCTGAACCAGAAAGAGCCGACATATCCATCATCTCAGCGTTTACATCCACCTTACAATCAAGGCCTTCTGCTGCTTTATTTATCTTCTCAGTAATCTCTTCGTTTGTAGTCAGCATATCTTCCTTAAGAAGAACATAGATAGTTATTGAACCATCACCTGATCCTGAAGATGTAAGTGACATAGATCCCATCATACCTGATGAGCTTGCAGTCATTGCGCCTACAGTCTCTACTTCCGGCAGTCCGATAAGCTTTTCAACTAAAGCTTCTGAATAAGATGTCATCTCTTCAAAGCTTCTCTTCTCATCGTCAGGTGCCGAAAGACTAACTGTTATCTGAGTTGAAGTCATATCTGGCATAAAGGCAGTACCATTTCTATAAGCCATATATCCACTTAAAGCAAGAAGGGCAATAACAGTTATCAACACTAGAGCCTTATATTTTATCGCTTTATCAACAATAACGCCAAATTTATCAAGGAATTTGTCGAATACAGGATGAGCCTTTTCCTTATCATGCTTCATTATCACTGAAGACATGGCCGGCACAAGTGTAAGCGCAACTAAAAGGCTGGCAGTTAAGGTATAGGCTATGGTAAGTCCCATATCAACAAAAAGCTGTCTTGTTATTCCTTCTGTAAAAATGATCGGCGCAAATACACAGATTGTTGTAAGAGTTGATGCCGTGATGGCTCCCGCAACTTCCTTTGCACCATATACAGCCGCTTTTCTTACAGACATGCCTTCATGCATAAGTCTGTAAATATTTTCAATAACTACGATGGAGTTATCTACCAACATTCCTATACCCAGAGCAAGTCCCGACATAGAAATGATATTAAGTGATATTCCTGTAAAATACATAAGCACAACTGCAAATATTACCGAAAGCGGTATAGCACAGGCAATGATAAGAGTTGGTCTGAAATCTTTAAGGAAGATGATAAGTATTATTATGGCTAAAATGCCACCTACCAGCATATTCTGCACAATGGATTTTACGATCATATCGATATATACACCCTGATCCATAAGTACGGAAAATTTTGGTTCTTCTTCCTGGGCTTTTTCTATAGATTTAAATTTATCTAAAATACTGTCGGTTACATTTCCAGTAGAATATCCTGTCTGCTTCTGGAATGAAAGCAGTATACCCGGCTCCCCGTTTATAGAGGCATATACCTCACTGGAATTATCAGCCACTTTTACATCTGCTATATCAGAAAGTCTAATAGCTTCAAAGCCCTCCATTCCAAGATCAATAAGTATAAGATTAGCTAAATCCTCTACACTTGAAATGTCTTCTCCAACTTTTACGATATACTGTCCATCCGGACTCTCTATATAACCTGCAGGCATTTCGAAATTCTGAGCCATAAGAAGCTGTTTTAATACATCCTTGGAAAGGACATTATTTAAATCCGCCGCTTCCTCTGCACTCTTTTTTTGGCTGGCAATCTGGCCTTCAGCCTGTTCTATAGCCATAGCACCTGTGTTTAACTGTGAAGCTGCTTCGCTTATCTGCAATGTTCCCAAGATCTGACTCTGATTAAGAGCTGTCATTGCATCATCAAGACTTGTCTTTCCGGACTCAATCTGTTCTAATGCTGTATCAATCTGTTCAATTCCCAGCTTCATCTGAACCTCAAGTTCAGAAAGTTTAAGAATCACATCTGAAAGGCTGTCAACGCCCCCCAGCTCAATTCCAAATTCCTTTAAAGCATCCGTAAATTCTACTGATAATGATTCTTTTATTTCTTCTAACTTTTTCTCAGCTTCAGCTTTTTCTTCCTCAAGTTTTTTAACTGCCGCTTCAACTGCTTCTACAGTAGTCCCAGCCACTTCTTCAAATTGTTCTTTTGAAACTCCATAGCTTTCTAAAAGCTTTTTCATATTCTCTATCTGGGTTACATTTTCGTCAATCTTTTGCTGGAGCTCTATAACCTTATTATTGATATTGGTAAGCTGTTTGATAAGAAGATCTATCACTTTGACTGAGGTCTCTAGCTCAGTAAGCTGACTTTTAAGCTCTGATTCTGTTGTATATAATTCGACCTTTTTTGTATCTATATAAGTCGATCCTTCACTAGCCTGCTGAGCTAATTCCTTGGTTCCTTCTTCAAGCTGAGCCTTGCCATCTTCAATTTCTTTTTTAGAATCGGCTATCTTTTTTTCTGCTTCAAGAAACTGCTGATCTATTTTATCTTTGACCTTCTTATTAAGATCATCTATCTTTTGCTGATTAAGTGTTACTTCTATCTTTTCTTCAACACCACCTGATACAGAAACCGACGCAACTCCTTCTACAGACTCAAGCTGAGGCTTTATCGTTGCATCAACATAGTCTGTTATCTGCCCCTTATCCATACCTTTAACTGAAACAGCTGCAACCATGACAGGTAGCATATCTGGATTGACCTGCATAAGCATTGGAGTTCCAACACTATCTCCAAAATTTCCCTTTACCTGATCTATTTTTTGCTGTATCTCTATCATGGTCGAATCCATATTCGATACCTGCTCATATTCAAGTATTATGGTCGAATAACTGTTATAAGATACGGACCTCATATTTTTTAAGTTAGACGTGGTAGCAAGCGCTGCCTCAAGAGGAGCTGTAACCCCTGTCTCAACTTCCTGTGGACTTGCTCCCATATCTGTAGTAACCACAATAACATATGGAAAAGTCATATCTGGTAAAAGGTCTGCTGTCATCTTTGTAAGTGACACATACCCCAGCACTATGACCAGTATTACCCCTACTAATACTGTGTATGGTTTTTTTACACTGAATTTTGATATCATTTTTCTCTCCCTTTGATGTCTGACTGTCTCCGCGATACTAATTTTGCACAATTAATTCTAGGCTGTTAAACAGCCACTGTCAACGCGTCACGCCCCGTCAAACGTGAAAAAACTCTGAACAATTAGTTCAGGAATGAACTTATTATTCAGAGTTTTATTAATACTACTTATTCTGCTTTTTTCTTTTCTATATTATTCAGCTTTTTACTTCTTATTCTGTATTCTTATCTCTTTTCTTTATAGTCCTGGCATGTTCTTTTGCCTTATCGTAAATATCATAAGGGTCACTATATTTAGGACTATAATCATTATTATATCTTCCCCTGTGGGGCTTTTTAGCCTGCTTTTGATCCTTAACCCCCTTATTATCACTTCTTAATTTTTTATCATTTTCAAAGCAGCTATTTTTTTTAGTTTTTACATCTGCTTTATTTAAAGATAGCTTGATAATGGCAATAGAAGCTATTGCAAGTATAAGCTCTGTAACAGGAAATGCGCTCCAGACTCCTCTTACCCCAAATAACACTTTAAATCCCGCTGCAAGTGGGATCATAATAAAAACATATCTTAAGCAGGAAATAATAAGTGAAGGCAGTCCCTTTCCCAAGCCTTCCAAAGCACCACAGCTTATTACAGACACTGAAGAAATGATAAAACCAAGACTTATTATCCTTAAAGCTTGTGCCCCTTCATCTCTTATGTAAGGAGTCTTTATAAAAATGCCAATAAGATTTTCAGCGATAGTCTGACAAAGAACAGTTCCCAGCAGCATAACAATAGCCGAAAGCACTAAGGCTGTCTTAAATATCTCTCTTACTCTCTTTAATTCCTTAGCCCCGTAATTATAACCTATTATAGGTCTTATTCCCTGAACTATGCCATTAACAGTAAGATAAAGGAAGGTCTGTAACTTATAATAACTTCCAAGTATAAGAACATATGCATCTATCGAAAGTATCTTGTTTAAGGCTGTGATAAGCACTGACGGCAGCGCCATATTAAGCATTCCCGGTATTCCAACCGAATAAAGCCTTCCTACGATTTTTCTCTTTTCTCTCATATCAGAAAAGTCAAATGATACGCCCAGTTCTTCTTTCTTAAAGACTATGATATATATCGCCAGAGTCACACACTGGCCTATCACTGTAGCAATCGCCGCGCCCTTGATAGCCATTTTAAAGCTGAAGATAAAAACAGGATCTAGCACAATGTTAGTTATAAATCCTGCCATCATAGCAAACATGGAAACTTTCATCTTTCCTACTGCCTGGAATATCTTTTCTAAAGCAATCTGGCTGCTTACTATCACTGCACCAGAAAAAGCTATCCTCGAATAGTCAAGAGCTAAATTTATAACAGTATCATTTTCCGTGAAAAATCTTAAGAATGCAGGCATTACTGCTATTGTGACAATACTTAAGATAAATCCCTGTATCAGGCTGTGAAGAAGTCCCTCTGTTGCTGCCGCATCAGCCATCTTACTATCCTTTGCTCCTAAGTAATAAGATATTGCGGCATTTATACCTATTCCAAAACCGACTGCCACAGAAGTGATAAGATTTTGTACCGGATAAACAAGAGAAAGCGAGGTCATTGCTTCCTCGCTTATCTTTGCTACAAAATAACTATCTATTATGTTGTAAAGTGAATTGACGAGCATCGATATTGCCATTGGAAGTGCCATAGAAATTACCAGTGGCAGTATCTTCCTCGTCTTCATAAATGTCTGATCCATATCTTAGTTACTCAAGTCCGATATTTTCATCAAGTCCAAGCATTATATTCATATTCTGAACTGCAGCACCAGAAGCACCCTTTCCAAGATTATCAAATACAGCAATAAGGCATGTCTGATCCTCATTACCATCTACTATGATATCAAGATAATTTGTTCCTGCTAATGCATTGCTGTAGATTCTTGCATCATGTTCTCCAAATGGAAGTACTCTTACAAAATGCTCATCCTTATAATATTCCTGCATCTTCTTACAGATTTCCTCAGGAGTGGCTGTACCTTTAAGAAGTCTGTTGTGAAGCATGATGCTTGATGCCATACCCTTATAATAATCATCAACTACCGGCATAAATACAGGAGCATATTTAAGTCCTGTTATCTTCTTTATTTCAGGTACATGCTTATGCTGTAAGCTAAGAGCATAATTACATGGTGCGTCATACTTTACATCTCTATTCTCTGCTTCATAGTCCTGGATCATCTTTTTTCCGCCACCTGAATATCCTGAAAGTGAATAGCAGCTAAGAGGATAATCATCTGGTAAGATTCCCATCTTTACTAATGGTGCTGTAAGGCTGATGATACCAGTTGCATGACAGCCCGGGTTTGCTATCCTCTTACCATTTTTTATTTTTTCTCTCTGTTCCTTTGAAAGTTCAGGAAGTCCATAAACCCAGTCATCATTTGTTCTATGAGCTGTAGATGCATCAATTACTCTGACATCTGGATTATCTATCATTGATACTGCTTCTCTTGCTCCATCATCAGGAAGGCAAAGGAAAACAATATCAGCAGAATTAAGGAATTTACGTCTTTCTTCGTTATCATGACGCTTGTCTTCATCAATTCTAAGAAGTTCCAAGTCTTCTCTTGCTCCGATCCTGTCATAGATCTGAAGTCCTGTTGTACCACTCTGTCCATCGATATAAACTTTTGTTTTCATAAAACGGATTCCTTTCTGCTTTGAATTAATACTTTTTTTACATTTTGCATCGTATTATAGCACACATAAAACCTATGTAAAATTATTTTTTTATTTCATGCAAACTATATACCTTGCAGATTTATTCCAGACCTTTGCATTTTATATGGACTTTGCACCTTTCTATTTTATTCCAAATCTTTACATTTTATATGGACTTTACACCTTTCTATATTATTCCAAATCTTTGCATTTTATATGGACTTTGCACCTTTCTATTTTATTCTAAATCTATACATTACAGGCAGTCTAACCTCTTTTGAGATGCAGATTAGACCAGATTAAAGTTTGATTAGACCTTTATTATTAAAATCACTTGAAAAACAAAAGCTTTTTTGAGACAATGTAACGCTGTGACGCGTTAAATCATTGTGGTGACGACGTCATTAAAGTTTTAGGTAAAATGAGGTTTTTTAAATGAACGAACGTGAAAGTTTAAGCTCCCGTCTGGGATTTCTCCTGCTTTCTGCCGGATGTGCGATAGGAATTGGAAATGTATGGCGTTTTCCATACATTACCGGAGAATGTGGAGGTGGAATATTTGTGATAATCTATCTCTTGTTCCTCTGTATCTTAGGAATCCCTATTGTAACAATGGAATATGCCGTTGGTCGTGCCAGCAGAAAATCTATACTTCCTGCTTTTAAAGCACTTGAGCCGAAGAATAGCAAATGGCATCTTATCGGTTATCTTGCCATGGCCGGAAATTACATACTCCTTATGTACTATTCAGTTGTAAGCGGCTGGTTCCTTTATTACTTTTATCTTATGATAAAGGGCGAATTTGTTAATATTAATTCAGAAGCTGTTAAATCTATCCATGATAACATGCTTGCAAGTCCTTCGATCCTTATAGGAGCTATGCTTTGCATCATGATACTTACAATCCTTATTTGTTCAGCCGGTCTTGAAAAGAGTGTTGAAAAAGTAACAAAATATATGATGCTGGTTCTTATTGTACTGATGCTGGTTCTGGGAATAAGAAGTCTTTCTCTTCCTGCTGCACAAGAAGGATTATCCTTCTATCTTAAGCCATCATTAGAAAATGTAAAAAACACAGGCATAATAAAGATAATCTACTATGCCTTAAACCAGAGCTTTTTTACCCTCAGTATAGGCATCGGAAGTATGCTTATCTTTGGTAGTTATATCGGAAAGGAAAGAAGTCTTTTAGGAGAAGCTTCTATAGTTGCCGGGCTAGATACATTTGTAGCCTTTGTTTCAGGCCTTATCATCTTCCCTGCCTGCTTTAATTATGGCATTGCTCCTGACCAGGGGCCATCCCTTATATTCCTTACTCTACCAAGAGTATTTTCATCAATGCCTGGCGGAAGGATCTGGGGCAGTCTCTTCTTCCTCTTCCTTACTTTTGCTGCCCTTTCAACTATGATCGGAGTTTTTGAAAATGATATCAGCTTTGCTATTGATATTCTTAAGGTATCAAGAAAGAAAGCCGCTCTTTTCACCGGTCTTGTTATTACCCTTGGCTCTGTGCCTTGCGCTCTGGGTTATAACCTTCTTAAGAGCTTTCTTCCTTCTACTTCAGAGAACTTAATCTTTGATATCGAGGATTTCTTTGTAAGTAAACTTTGCCTTCCTCTGGGTTCGCTGGTATTTATTCTTTTCTGTACCAGCAAGTATGGATGGGGCTTTGATAAGTATCTTACAGAGATAAATACAGGAGCTGGCATTAAGATGCCGCGCTTCCTCTCCTTCTACTTTAAGTACATCCTTCCTTTAGTTGTAGCTTTTATAGCTATCTACGGTCTATTTAATTAAAAAATACCGGCATTCACTTTTTGAATGCCGGTATTTTTATTTATATCTTATTTTTGTACTTCTGCAAATGTTGTTTTGTCGAATGTCTTTATTCCTTCGCCTGCTGTAACTACATATATATAATTTCCGATTATCATTCCTCTTGTACACTCAGATGAAGTATATGCTGAATTATCGAAGCCTTCTGTCATATTTTCTCCAAGTTTTGTTGCAAGCTTTAATACAAATCCATTTTTCTCATCATATTGGTAGATTTCGTAACTTGCTGTTTCATCATATGAATCCTCCCAATATCTTGCAGAATAGAAGCTTGTTCCAAAGAGCCCTGTTTCAGGATCGAACATAAAGTTCTTGGTATTATCATTTACTCCTGCTCTTTCATGATCAAGAAGTTCCTTTGTTGCAACTTCCTTAATATCTCTTGGATCTGAAATATCAAACATTGAAATCTTTACGCAACTTGTTCTTCCTGTATCCTCATCTGCTGAGAAACCAACTCCTAGTAAGAGATGATCATTATATGGATGTAAATAATCTGAAAAACCTGGAAGTTTGATATAACCGATCATCTCAGGATTTTCAGGATCAGATACATCTATTGCAAAGAGTGGATCTGTACGTCTGAAAGTAACAAGATAGCAGGTATTTCCCATAAAACGAACTGACTTGATAGTTTCATTTTTAGCGATATTCTTAACTGTACCAACCTTTTCAAGATTTGAATTAAGGATATATACAGCATTCTTATTTCCCTCATTGTAATATGTTGCGCAGAGTCTTAGATAGCCATCCTGCTCATCAAGAGAATAATGATCCTTTACTGAACCAATAAATGAACCTGTTGCTTCTGTCTTAAGATAACCATCTTTATAACTTACCTTAACGATTCCTGACTTATCAACCATTGTGTAAGATGTATAATTATAATATGAATCAATAAGATAGATATTCTCTGTGCTTACATAGCAGAGATCTGCGCCTCCGAGGTAAGCTTTTTTATCTGTTACTGAACCATCTTCAATATTTACCGCATTAACGATCGTATAGCAGCTGCAAAGTGCATTTTCAACCACATAGATATCATCCTTTGGAATAAGGCTGCCATCTGCTTCAGGAATGTATGTTTCTGGCTCTTCTTCATCCATCTTGTCTGTATCTACATAATAATTTGAGAATACATATAAATGTCCATCCACAAGTCTTGACTCTCTATAATATCCATCCTGTACAACTGATTCTAAAAGTTCAGGATTCTTTCTGTCCTTGATATTATAGATCATTGCTACTGTTTCATATTTTATTCTGTGATCATCATAACCTTCCTTATCTCTATAACCGATAGTGATAAGTCTGTCACCGCTTACATAGATATTAGAATCATATGTGTCTAATGAGATAAGGCTTAACCTTGACATCAATTCTGTCTTTCCATCCTTGACAGAATATATCTCGATTTTTTCTTTATATGCATTGTACACATAGATGTACTTGCCGTCTGTCTTTATAACATCATCTTCATGAACCCCTTCAGTTCTTTCATTTGTGTCAGTAAAATTTGGAGTAACACTTGGTGCTAACTGACCAACTGAACCTTTTAAAGAACTTCCAGAAGAATCAGCTGCAGCTTCATTTACAGCATCCTCATAAACTATGTACTTACGTTCATGGTCATAATATTTCTTTGCTCTCTCCAATGCCTTGTAACTGATCTTATATCCATCTATAATACCGCTTACAGCTAAGTCGCCCTCTGTCGGCTTTTCTTCATTAGTATCGTTATTAGTTTCAGTTCCATTTCCGGTATTATCTTTTCTCTCATTAGTAAGCATATTTCCACGGATCATGTAACCGAGTCCAAATACCAGTAAAAGTGAGGCTGCCATAGCAAAACTGTATAAATATTTTCTAGCCTTAAATGGAAGTACCTTGCCCTTTTCTTTATTGGTAGTCTTTCGCTCATTATCACTGCTGCCTTCTTTAACTGCGCCCTTACCTTTCACTTGTTCTTTAGCAACTAAATCATCTAATTTTTCTTTAATGTTCTCAGGTGATAATGACTCTGGAACACTTACTTCTTCATCTTTTAAGATTTTTTCAATATCCTTATCTTCCATAGGAAACCCCTCCTGCTTCAAGCTTTTTTTTCATTTTTGCAAGTGCTCTATGATAAACACTTCTGACAGTATTCCTATTCATATTGAGACACTCTGCAATCTCTCCCGAATCCAACTGGCCATAAACAGTCATAGTAACTATCTGCTTTTCCTCATCATTTAATGCGAGAAATGCCTCTTCCACTATAGTCCTGTCTAAAACCTGTCCTAACTCATCGTTTGTTGAAATGAGTGTTTCGGTTACTCTCTCTACAGTTAAATCTCCCAGGAGATTTCTAGACTTTACATTCTCTGAAATCTGTCTGGCACATTTGGCAGTTAAGATACGGAACATCCATGAACGAAAAGCCCTTGGATCCATTAGCTTTTCAATTCCAAGAAATGCGTCGACAACCGCATCACTTACTGCATTTTCTGCATCATGCGAATTTCCCAATGTATATAAAGCCATTCTGTAGAGATCTTTATATATCATCTCGTAGAGCTCTGCAAAAGCTTCTGTATCTTTATTTTTAGCTTTTTCTACGAGAACAGTGATATCCTTCTCCATAAATTTTTGATTCTCCCCTCTTTAAATGTCTTTACTATATAGTGGCAAATTCTTTTCAATCTGTTGCAAAAAAATTTAATTTTTTTTATTTTTGATTTTGATCGCTGATTTTCTCTTTTGATCGCTGATTTTCTCTTTTGATCGCTTGTTTTTGATCACATTATCTTCTTATTGTTTTTTACTCAGGATAAGATGATACAATCAAACCTTACTGCCTTTCCCTCTATTGAATATCCAGGTTTAACCCCGCCAAGATAAGGACCTTTTGGAGGTCTTTTTATAACTATCTTTTTAGGGTGTGCCGCTATTGCCGCCTGGAGCAGGTCATTTTCATCCATATTCTGGGTCTCGAGCTGATGAACCAACTGGAACTTCTTCTTTATCAGCGCACTTTTCTGCCTGCCCGGAAACATTGGATCAAGATAGATAACATCAGGACATTTTCCTGAAAGACTTCCATTTGCGTCAGCTCCTGAATCATCTCTCCCAAAACACTTTAACTCTTCTATACTGTCCGCCTCATATACCTTCATTCGTGAAATAGCATCCTTTAATTCTGGGATCTTCTTTCCCCGCCTTAAGGCACTCTTTAACAAGGCTGCAATAACATAATTTCTTTCAAAAAGCCTTACATTAAAGCCTGCCTGGGCAAGGAGAAGAGCATCCTCTCCAAGACCTGCAGTGCAGTCCATTAAAGTAAGTCCTTCAGGCTGATCCTTAAACCTTGCGGCTTTAACCAGCAGTTCATGCTGCCAGCGGTCTTTTGAGACGCGCTTTACCATTTTTTCAAAGTCACCTTCCATTTCCATTCCTTCAGCGGTAAGTGACACTTTATCCTTTAAGAACTTAACTACCAGTTCATCTTTAGCCGGTTCAGTATCCACCACGGTAACATTTATCTTTTTTGAAAGAGACACAGCCTCTTCCATTCTTCTTTTATCAGCCACGTAAATTAACACAATATGTCCTCATTTCCCTTAATCTATAAGAAAAATTGTAACCTTAAGCCGCCTCTGTGTAAACTCCTTTTCTTGAGGATTTTGCTGCTCCTCCTCCTCTTGCTATCAGCCTGAGTCCTAAAGTTATAAGCATTGTGACCAGCATAGCCGGGATCGTATAACCGACAACTATATCAACTTTCATCAGCAGCCTGTATATGATAAAACCTGCTATCCAGGCAGCTGACGCAATCCAGTCAAGCTTCTTTTTCTCCCCCTTATTCTTTACTATAAAGAAATCCGTAATCTCAACTGCTATCATCGGTGCAAATACTGATCCGATAAGGTAAAGGAAGCCAGAAATATTATCCATTGGAAAGATCATTGCCCCGACAGTTCCTATTATTGTATCTATAATTCCCGGCAGATTAGACTTTATAGAATCAATAAATGTTTTTTTCTCTATTATTTCTTTATTATCTATGCTTCTCTCTTTATTATTCTCTATATTTCTCTCTTTATTTTCGTTATATTTGCCGCATTTTTTATATTCATCTTTTTCTTCTTCATCCCCCCTAGATAAAACTGCAAACGCAGACTGATTGCATGAATATGCATCTATAAAATTTGTAGTAACGCAGGAAAATACGATTATAAATAAGCCTGCCACTCCAAGTCCTGCCTTAAGCATGATATTATCTATCCTGCTTTCCTTTGTTATTGTTGCTGCTCCAAGACCTATCACATACATCCAGCCACTGATAAGACTATAGATCCCGCAGGCAAGTAGAGTTGCCTTTACTCCCTTTTTTTGCTTATAAGTATAATCGCCTATCATTGGCAGCCATGAAAGCGGCATCGCAATAGATAGTTCAAGTCCCATGCCAAATGAAATGCCATCCCCTGCCAGCTTATTTACAGCTGTAAGTTCCCCTGACCCAAAGAATACTATCCTTGATAAGATCACTGTAAGGATAAGTAAGGCCGTCATAACAAGATAGTTAAGCTTTTCTCTATGTTTGATCCCTGTAAGTATCCAGGCTATTGTTAAAAGACCTATTATAAGGCTCCAGATATTATGTCCCAGCCTATATATTCCCTCTGCTGAGATTGCTGCATCGTATATCATAATGCCCTGCCAGCCTACAAGCTGCAGTACATTTAAGATTGCGAAAAATCTGGCTCCATAGACACCGAACGTCTGTCCCGATGACTTCATTGCGCCCTGCTTTGTTTTAACACTTATAAGCCCGGCAAGTACCATAAGGCCGCAGCCGATAATATGTCCCAGAAGGATTACAAACAGACCCTTCTTAAAGCCCAGGCCTGCGAGTTCTGTTCCTGTTAAGATTTCAGCCAGCGAAACCGCTGCACCAAACCACACTAATGAAATTTGTAGCATAAAAAATATCCCCTTTCATAATCTGATATCTCTATCAATTACATAGGGGACATTTTATATTTTTTCTGACTATATATGAATAGTCAATTTTATTAATATTTTTATAACCAGATTGTACAGATCATCCTGACTAAGAATGTGAAGATCCAGGCTATGAAGCACTGCCATACTACCATATATACAGCCCATTTGGCGCCCAGTTCTCTTTTTACTGCCGCGATTGCTGCTATACATGGGCTATAAAGCAGACTAAATACCAGAAGTGACGCTGCCGCTGCAGGAGTAAGTACTGCTGTAACTCCACCGGATGCCGCAAAAAGCACTTCAAGTGTTGATACTACACTTTCCTTAGCCATAACACCGCTTATCAGCGAAGTGATGATCCTCCAGTCCCCTAAGCCCACAGGCTTAAAGAATGGAGCGATACCTCCAGCGATTATTGCTAGCATAGAATCTGAAGAATCATTAACCAGATTAAAACTGAAATCAAAAGTCTTAAGGAACCATACACAGATTGTCGCAATAAGGATCACTGAAAAAGCCTTCTGGATAAAATCCTTTGACTTCTCCCAAAGAAGCTGGGTAACATTTTTTACGCCAGGCATTCTATAGTTTGGAAGTTCCATTACAAATGGAACCGCCTCTCCCTTAAACAAGGTCTTCTTATAGATAAATGCAACTATTATACCAACCACTATACCTGTAAGATATATTCCGGTCATTATGATGGCCTTGTATCCTGAAAAGAAGGCATTTACAAAAAAAGCATATATAGGCAGCTTGGCCGTACAGCTCATAAATGGCGTAAGGAGTATAGTCAGCTTTCTGTCCCTCTCACTGGGAAGAGTTCTAGATGACATTACTGCCGGCACTGTGCATCCGAAACCAATAAGAAGTGGAACTATACTTCTTCCTGAAAGTCCCAGCTTTCTTAAAAGCTTATCCATTACAAATGCAACTCTTGCTATGTAACCACTGTCTTCTAACAGTGACAGGAAAAAAAACATCGTAACAACAATCGGAAGGAAAGACACTACGCTTCCTACACCTTCAAAGATTCCATTTATAACAAGATTCTGAAGAACCGGATTAACCTTTCCCTTTGTCAGAGCCACTTCCACTACTCCGGTAAAATGCTCTATTCCTTTTGCTATGATATCCTGGAAAAATGGTCCTATCAGCCCAAATGTAAGATAAAATACAAGAGCCATCACTGCTATAAAAACCGGTATAGCTGTGTATTTTCCAGTAAGCAGCCTGTCTAATTTTACGCTTCTTTCGTGCTCCTTACTTTCCTCCGGTTTGATGACACTTTCCTCGGCCACCTTCATAATATAAGAAAATCTCATATCTGCGATGGCTGCGCTTCTATCAAGATTTCTTTCCTTTTCCATCTGAAGAGTGATATGCTCTAGCATTTCCTTTTCATTTTGATCAAGATCTAATTTATCTAGGATAACTTTGTCACCCTCTATCAGTTTGCTTGCCGCAAACCTGACGGGTATTCCTTTATCTCGTGCATGATCTTCTATGAGATGCACTACTGCATGTATACATCTGTGAACTGCTCCGCCATTTTCATCTCCACTGCAGAAATCATGTTTTATAGGACATTCCTGATATTTGGCAACATGGATAGCATGACTCACAAGTTCACTTATACCTTCATTTTTAGCCGCTGAAATAGGAACTACAGGAACGCCTAAAAGTTTTTCCATGGTATTTACATCTATGGAACCGCCATTTCCACGAAGCTCATCCATCATATTAAGAGCAACTACCATCGGAATCCCCATCTCCAAAAGCTGCATGGTAAGATAGAGGTTTCTTTCAATATTTGTAGCATCTACGATATTAATGATAGCCTTTGGCTTTTCTGTCAGGACAAAATCTCTTGAAACAAGTTCTTCACTACTGTAAGGAGACATGGAATATATTCCCGGAAGATCAGTGACCATTGTATCCTTATGGCCTATGATGGCGCCATCTTTTCTGTCAACTGTTACTCCGGGGAAGTTGCCCACATGCTGTTTAGATCCTGTAAGCTGATTAAATAATGTAGTTTTTCCACAGTTCTGATTTCCCACTAAGGCAAAAGTAAGGAGAGTTCCCGGCTCCAGCGGATTTCCACTTCCCTTAGGATGGAATTTTCCTCCTTCACCAAGTCCAGGATGTTCCTGCTTTTTTCTTTCAGCTTTCTTTTCTTCTAGTTTCTTCTTTCTTTTTAAGATTGCCGTCTCGCTGGCATTTTCTATTGTTCTGACATTTTCAATTTCAATCTGAGATGCATCATCAAGTCTAAAAGTCAACTCATATCCATGAAGTCTAAGTTCCACTGGATCTCCCATAGGCGCATATTTTACTACCGTTACTTCTGTTCCAGGTATGATGCCCATATCAAGGAAATGCTGCCTTAACTCACCTTGTCCTCCTACAGAGAGAACTTCTGCCGTTTCTCCAATTTTTAAATCTTTTAATGTCATAAAATATCTCTTTTCTAAAAACCAGTTATCTATGGCTAACTATACTCACTTTTAATCATTTTTGCAAGCTAATATAACTTGTAACTTCTTTTAGCTGCTTATAAACTCTTGATTTTTAGCTGCATTTTTCTTGATCATTTTCCGTACCATGCAGTAAGATCTTAGTTATTTTAATCTTACTTTGCCGTTTTTTTAAATTTACAACGCCATGATCCATTAAATTTTATAGAAAGGAGTGAAAGGATCAGTGAAACAGCCATAGCAATAAGTGTAAACTGGTCCTTAGTTAAAGCTGTCTTTTCAACTAAAGTTGTCATATAACTTGCTACTATCCCTAGTCCGCCCCCTAGGATAACTGCCAGTATCCAGACAGGCTTTCTTATTTCTTTTTTCTTATAACAAAGTATTGCCACAGATATAGGAAAAATTACACCTGCTGTATAAACTGAATAAACTCCAGAAAGTATTGCAATGATATCCTGTGTTTTAAGAGCCATAAGCATTGCTAAAGCACCTATTACACATACTGTTATTCTGATCAGTTCTACAGAATCCTTCCTTAAAATATCCTTTACAAAAATTGTAGATGCATTTATTACGCAGGTATCTGTTGAAGAAAGTACCGCTGAAAGAAGGGCGAGTATCATGATAATACCAATCCCCTTTGGCAGACCCTTAACCGCCAGATAAATAAGGGCTTTTGATTCTCCTAAAGTTTCCTCAGGGATATTATATTTTACCCACATTCCAATAAATACAACAATAAGTGCGAAGAAAAAGAGGGCAATAGCTGTTATAAGCGCAGCCTTCTTTGCAGTTTTTGCATCCTTTGAGATAAGATTCCTTGATACAATATCCGGTCCAAGAAAGTAAACTCCTCCTATGACAAAGAACTGAGTAAGAAGATTTTCAGGCTCATAAGAGCTATTTAACAATTCTATATTATTAAATATTTCTGTATTATTCTGTCCTTTTGTTGTGTAAAGATATATGCATGTTACTATCATTCCAAGTAGAATGACTATATACTGCAGGGCATCAGTTTTTACAACTGAAAGCTGTCCCCCCAGTAATGTATAGATAAAAACAACAATTGAAACAATTATAAAAATAATTTTTGAATTATTATTAAGAACAAGTGAGATGATACCGTTCATTGCAACAAGCTGTCCAGCCACAACTCCGATCCATGCGATCACTATGATAAACGAAAGCAGAAGTTCAGCCGGTCTTCCCATTGTCACCCTTGCAACATGAGGCAGGGTATCTGCATCTATTTCTCTTATCTTTTTTGATACTAAGAAAGCTTGAAAGAAAAGCCCAACTGAGCCAAATAAGAGCCACCAGACTGATGGAAAACCAATTTTATAACAGTTGTCAACTACCGCTATCGTAGCAGACGCTCCAACTATAGTTGCCATAGTTGTCATGAAAACCTTAAAGGTATTCTGATTCTTTCCGGCAACAGCATATTCTTTAAATGAAGCTGCTTTTTTTGAATCATAGATACCAAGTCCGATAAGAGCTGCCATATAAAGCAATATTATAACTAGTAACATAAAAAAACCTCGCTTTATCATACCAACAAATTATTACTGTTTCTGCAGAACAATTTGAAGTATAAAATGCGAGGTTTGATTTGTCAACTTGAATTTATTTTTTGGTTGACATTCTTTAAGTTGACGCCGCGTATCCTTTAATCTTCTTTAGAGATATACTTATTCAATGTTTCAACGACTGTATTAAGATCATATGGTTTAGCAATATAATCATCAAGCTGGTTCTCAAGAACTCTTTCCTTGTCACCAAACATAGCTCTTGCTGTTACTGCTATGATAGGAAGACGCTTTCTTCTACTCTGTTTTTCAATCTTTCTTATTTCCTGAGTAGCAGCGATACCGTCCATTACTGGCATCTGCACATCGAAGAGTGCTGCATCATAACCTTTTTCTTTATAAAGCTCAACGGCCTTTTTACCATTTTCAGCTATATCATATGAGAATCCGGCCATTCCAAGAAGCTTACCAATTACCTGCTGATTTACAGGTTCATCTTCTGCAACCAGGATTCTTGCATTCTTACCGCTTGGATTATTGATTGAAAATGCTGCCAGACTTTCTTCTACAACATTTTCTTTTACTTCTTCATTTAATTCAGCTGCCTTAACAACCTTTAATGGAATCTCGGCAATGAACGTTGAGCCGATGCCTTCCTTACTCTGAACTGTGATATTACCACCCATAAGTTCAGTGATCTGCTTTGAAATAACAAGACCAAGACCTGATCCGCCGTACTTTCTTGTATCAGATCCATCTACCTGAGAAAATCTGACGAAAAGCTTGCCCATATTAGCATCTGAAATACCAATACCTGTATCTGCAACTGCCATACGAAGTGTGATCTTATCAGTTGCATTATCTTTTGTATCATCTATAGCTGCAACCTTAACTCTTACGCCACCTTCTGATGTGAACTTAATGGCATTTGAAAGCAGACAGTTAAGCACCTGCTGAATACGCTGTCCATCAGCCTTAACCAGCTTAGGAATATTGTTACTAAAGTTAAGATCTAGTGTGATCCCCTTATTATCAGCTGTAGGAACCTGAGCTGCAACTGTCTCTTCGATAGATGACTTAATATCGCATGTCTCTTCTTTGATCTTATATTTACCTGCTTCCAACTTGCTGATATCAAGGATATCATTTATAAGTCTGAGGAGGTTATCTGCACAGTTCTTTGCTGTAAGAAGATTATCTCTATAATCAGCCTGAAGATCATCAGCCATAAGTGTAAGCTGGATCATTCCAAGTATTCCGTTGATAGGTGTTCTGATCTCATGGCTCATGTTAGCAAGGAATTCAGCCTGAGTTTTATATGCAGCATTTGCACTTTCAATAGCTTTTGAAAGCTTTGACTCTGTTTCTTTCTGCTCAGTTACATCAATAACTACCATATTGATATAATCAGCCTCTGATTTATACATAACAGTATTGAAAACTTTGCCAAGCTTTTCCATTGTTATCTCAACATCCATCAGGTCTCCCTGTTTTGTTCCGGATGTGTTGTATGCCTTAAACCATGCATTGATATCTCTAAGAACCTCTATTGAGCTTTCTCCAAGGATCTTATCTTTTATTTCTTCAATGTTAATGCCAAATAATGAAGGAAATGTTTCATTTGCATCAACAAGCTGATATCCTGTCACTTCCCCTGATGGCTCAGTCAATATCTTTGCCTGAGCAAAACCTATAGGAAGGTTCATAAAAAGCTTATGATACTTTTCATTCTTTGATTCTGCTTTTCCCTGTTTTTCTCCAAATAAAGTAAATATAAGAGAAAAAACAAGTGCCGTCTGGATAACCAGCATAATGACACCGACAATGTAATTATTTGAGATTACACCGAAAATGCCAAGAACGGCTATCACCACCGCCGATAATATTGCAAGTTTACGCGGTTCTAAATCATTCAATTTATTCATGACTACCCCTCCAAAGTCAAATTATACAAAAATGAGCATATTTTCATTCCCTAAGACAGAATTTTACTATAAGTCATCTTTTCGGTCAATGAGTTTATTTGTTAATTATGCATATATTCCGTCTTTCTTTTTAGTTCCTATGTACATAATAACGAAAACAGCCCAGGCCGCTACACTTATGAGCAGCCCCGTAACAAGTCCCTGAGGAAAATATTTCATAACGATGTCATGTTTTCCTGCTTCAATCTCTGCTCCTAAAAGTCCAGTTGCAATCTTTATTGTTCTAACCTTTTTTCCATCCACATATATATGCCACCCCTCATCATAAGGAATGCTTGTAAATAAAAGCTGGGATTCCAAAAGTTCGATACTTCCTTCTATTTTTGTATCAGTCACATTTGTTACATTCATCTTACTTTCCGAGAGCTTTTTTACCATCTCTCTTTCAACTTCTTCATTACATAAGCTGATATATAAACCGATAGTTCCTGAAGACGAAGCCGAATCCCCCAATTTGATATCAAATTCTACTATGTCATTTTTTTCCAGATAACCCATATCAAAAAACTGAGACTGATATCTATCAGAGGCTTTGTTTTTTTCATTAACCTTATATTCTACATTTTTTATGCCGCTTCCTCTTATATTTGCATAACTTCTTCCACCATATCTTGCGCTAAATGATACGCGGATCACCGTATCATTTTTGGCCCCTGAATAGTGGATAGTCCTTGGATTATTCTTATCGATATAAACCTTAGCTCTGTCAGAATCCACCTGATATTCTTCGCTATTAAGAGTAAATACAGAATCTTCTATACCGGTCATTAAGCTAGCCAGATCATTAAGTTTTTTGCCCGGAGTTGCCGAGCTCTTTTTCTGCCCCCAGCTTATCATATTTTTATCCACGCCAAAGGCTATAGGCAGAACGTCCTGATTTTCATAGACCTTGACAGCTTCATTTTCAAAAACGCAGTTATCTGCCTCTGCGCCGCCGTACCACTCACCGGTTCTTGAATAGACGTATCTTACACCCAGAATATCATTGGCAAGTATATTACCACCGTTAAAAAGAAATTCATTTGCCCCTGTGTAAAATCCCACATTATTGGCCAGATCTACCATATCGCCTCTTACGGTAGAGCAAAATGTTCCTAATGAATTCATCCCGTTATAGGTTGGTTCATCCAGCATAAGATGTGATGACATGTCGCTTCTATAGAAGCTGTAAGCTTTTGCTTTGCTATAGCTGTCTACCGTATTTACTGCTTCCATCATTTCTTCTGTATATTCCTGATAATAACCCGCCGAGGCAACATCATTTTCCTTTATAGAAAGTGATGCCGATGCAAGGGTCTCTATTGTTATCAGTCCCGCCAGCAGCATGGTTGAAACATATAAGGACAACACGTTATTTTTCCTAAGAATGAGAAATGTAAAATAAACCAGAAGTATAAGTCCTGAAACCATTGCCACCACAAGATCCGAATACTTCGAGTTCATTTTGGTAAGTATTATACAGGCTATATAAAAGCCTACAGTAAGCAGCATTGCAATGATGATCCTGTAAAATTTTGTCTGCTTTATCTTTGCTACAGCCAGATATGCCAGATAAAGTTCTGTAAATGTAAAGCAGATTGAAAATCTGTTAGGAATTCCAAACTGATCATGAAAGCCGTGCCATATATAATTAAGCAGCTTGGTATTAAAAGAAAGAAGCAGGATTGCCATAAGCAATCCTTTTCTAATTCTTTCTATAAGACTTATCCTGTCAGTAACAAGGAATAAAAATATCCCAAATATCGCTATCGTACCTGCATAAAGATTTATATTCCCATCAAAGTTGTCTGCATTTACTGCCCTGGAAAGAAATATAGCCTTTTTCCACTGATCAAAGAATTTTCCATAAAACTCAAATTTAGGAAAACTGAGTTTTGCCGAAGCAGTCTTTGTAATAGCAAAAAATGCCGTCAGCAGTGAAAATGCTGCCATCCCTGCAGCAAGGATTGACATTAAAGCAAATCTTATTCCATCCATAAAGAATTTTTTTATGCTTTCATGTCCGCTGCTAAAAAACCACAGCACTAAAAATATGCAAAGGATAAAAGCAATATAGTAATTACAGTAGAGCACGTAGAATAATGAGAGTACATAGAGTTTAAAGTCCTTATCTTTCATCATTCTTTCATATCCTAAGATAAGTAAAGGGAGTACCATGATACAGTCCATCCACATGATATTCCAGCTGTAACCCACTATATAATTACAAAGTCCGAAGCTGATACCAAAAGCAGCCATCAGCATATTATTTTCAGGTTTTTTCTTTCTTCTGGACAGCATATAGGCAAAGGCCCCGGAAGAAAATGCCACCTTAAATGCCATTAGTATAGAAAAGGCTGCTGTCGTTCCTCTTTTACTAAAGAAAACAAGTATCAGATTAAGCGGACAGGCCATATAATATAAAAGCAGGGAGAGAAAGTTCATTCCCCCTCCTACCTTCCAGGTATATAACAGGCTGCCTCCATGCTTTAGTTTATCCTGATAATCCGCCATAAAGGGAATATATTGATGAATGCTGTCTACTTTTGTAAAAGCATTTTCTCCAAATGGAGCTACATCCGCTACTATCATAACGATCAGCAGATACACTGCTGTTATCCCAAAGGAAATAAGTGCAGCCCTGTTACGCCATAGCCATGCAGATACATTTCCCCTACTGAATTTATCTCTTAGAATTGTTTTTATCTTCTCCAATACCTTGCTCCATCCCTGCTGTTAATTTTTGCTTTCCCCAACTACTCTTTTAACTTATCATCCAACACTTGCCGGTCTCCCCTCATTCAGCGATCACTTTTAGAACTTCCTCGAATGGACAGGCAATCCATGTGCGAATGGAAACTATCCCTCTTATTCAGAGATCACTTTTAGAACTTCCTCGAGCTGCATATCTCCTCCGAAGATTGAGAGCGCACTTCCTATAGTGATATCGACTCTGTTCTTTCCAAATTCCTTTATCTTTCTTATATCATCAAATGAAGCTACTCCTCCTGCATAAGTTACAGGTATTCCTTCATAGTTTCCCAGCATGCTGATAAGTTCTTCGTCGATTCCGGCCTTCTTTCCCTCCACGTCTACTGCATGGATCAGATATTCATCACAATATTTCTCAAGTTCTTTTAATGTCTCTATCGTAAGCTCTGTATCTGTGAACTTCTGCCAGCGATCTGTAACTATATAATATTTTCCGTCTTTTTTTCTGCAGGAAAGATCTAAGACAAGATGTTCTTTACCTACTTCTCTTACCATCTTATCAAGATTTTCATAATTTATCTTTCCATCCTTAAATACATAGGATGTTACTATTACATGGCTTGCTCCCTTGATGATAAAATGTCTGGCATTATCAACTGTAACGCCACCTCCAACCATGAACCCATTGAGATAGGCCTTAAGAGCAGCTTCTGCTTCTCTTTTATCTGCTTCATATTCAGGTGTTCCTGATGGATTGAGCATTATGATATGTCCACCCTTTAAATTGTAATTTTTATACATCCAGCCATAGAAAGCTCCTCCCGCCTGAGAAACAAAGTTAGATACAGCTCCCTCTGTGTCATTTAAGCTTCCTCCAACTATCTGGGTAACATTTCCATTATGAATATCTATACAAGGTCTGAACTTCATGTTTATTTTCCTTTCACCAAAAGTCATATGCAACTATATTACAACTAAATCAGAAAAAAAGCTATCTCGGGCTTTTTCTTCTTTGGTGAATTGCCGATCTTAATCTAAATTTAATCTTTAAGTGCACTTTACTATAATGAATTTTTATCAATAATATGCTATATTTAGGGTATTCTTATGTTATTTAGAAAATCAATCATTAGGTTAAAGGGGACAAAATGACAACTAATACAGAATTAAAAACAAGAATCGACAACTTTTATAAAAAAGCAGATGAGATAAATGTAAGCGGCGTAGTTCCTGAAGGTACAATGTCTCTTCGTGATATGCTTAAATTTGATATGCTTCAGTATCTTTGCTTTTTATATGAGCCTCTATCAGCTGACGTTTATTTCGACGTTGATTTCGTAATGAATTATCTTTCTATGTATATGACAAAGGATAAGTTCCTTTCATTTAGATATGAGCGATGCCTGGGTAAAGATTTTATCAATACCGTTCCAAGATCATTAACTTACTTCGCTAAGTTCGATCTTTCCGGCAAAGCTAAAAGAGATATCAACGGTAAAACATCAGCTAAAGCTTATGTTGAGCTCTTTAATGATATGGGTGCTGAATTTATTGCAGACAGAGGCACATCTCAATTAGAGATTGGAAATCTTACAAACTATATCACCATGCTCTGCAATTATCTAAAGGAATATGGCCTTTATAATACCGGAAATCCTAACGAAGCAATTTCCGCATCATCTATTAAATCTGCGAAGAATAGAAATGATATCAGTGGAAAAATGTATCTTAACGATAAGGATAAAACATCTGAAGGTGCTTCCATAAAGGAAGATGATGATGACGATAAGACTCTTGAAGATTACATGGAAGAGCTTAATTCTCTTGTAGGTCTTGAAGAGGTTAAAAATGATCTTTACAACCTTATCAATCTCATAAAGATAAAAAATATGAGAAAAGAAAGATCTATGAAACAACCTGATATAACTCTTCATATGGTATTTTCGGGTAATCCTGGAACCGGCAAAACAACAGTTGCCAGACTTCTTGCAAAGATCTATAAGAAACTTGGAGTTGTAAGCCGTGGTCAGCTGGTTGAAGTTGACAGATCTGATCTTGTTGTCGGATATATTGGCCAGACCGCTGCAAAGACAGCCGAAGTTGTCGAGTCAGCTTTAGGCGGCATCCTCTTTATCGATGAAGCTTACACTCTCACAGCTGGTAAAGATTCTAAAGACTTTGGTCAGGAAGCAGTTGATACCCTTCTTAAACGTATGGAAGACAATAGAGATAATCTTGTTGTTATAGTTGCTGGTTATACTGATTTAATGGCTGACTTTGTTGAATCTAATCCTGGTCTTAAATCAAGATTTAATAAGAGTATTTTCTTTAATGACTATACAGGCGAAGAATTAAATAAGATCTTTAATTCTATGGCTAAGAAACAGGATTATATCCCTAATAAAGCCGCTGCCGATTATGTACTGGACTATCTTACAAAGCGTGCCAGAAAGCATGATGAGAATTTTGCTAACGCCCGTGAAGTAAGAAATTATCTTGAAAGATGCATTTCCCGTCAGGCATCAAGATTAGTTACATTAGCAGAAGTAAGCGATACCCAGCTTAAGACTTTAACTAAGAAGGACGTTGAAGAGGAACTTCCTGAAGATTCACTGTAAAATACTTTTATTCATCAAAAAAAGTTCACTGATAAGATCTAACTTATCAGTGAACTTTTTTATTTAGTCTGCTTTACAGATCACACACACGGCCGTTATTATTTGGCGCCTTGTTTTCCTAAGCCTCTAATTTATCTATCATTTCCTGAACTGCCTTAGCAAAATCCTCTGACTTCTTATCAGCATCGCTAAGTGAAGTTCCCTTAATCCCGTAGTAGAACTTGATCTTTGGCTCTGTTCCTGAAGGTCTCACGCAAAGCCATGCATCATCTGAAAGATCATAATAAAGAACATTTGAACTTGGAAGTCCGGTTGGAGTAACATTTCCAGTCTTAATATCCTTAATAGTATCATTTGAATAATCACGTACTTTAAGTACTTCATATCCTGCGATCTCGCTGATCTCTGTGTTTCTAAGAGCTGTCATAATGCTCTTTATCTTAGCGATTCCATCGAGACCTTCCATAGTGATAGTAGTGATAGCATCCTTCCAGTAACCATACTTCTCATACATATCAACCATGGCATCCCAGAGAGTCTTACCAAGTGACTTATAGTATGTAGCTGCTTCGCAAAGAGCCATAGTAGCTACAACTGCATCCTTATCTCTTGCATATGTTCCGATAAGGCATCCATAACTCTCTTCAAAACCAAAGAGGTATGTTCCTACACCGGTTGTCTCGTAATTAAGGATTCTCTGTCCGATATACTTGAATCCTGTAAGGCACTCCTCAAGCTCAACGTTATAAGCTCTTGCTACCATGTCAGCAAGGTTAGTTGTAACGATAGTCTTAACAAGCTTTCCGTCTGCAGGAAGTCCCTTTACAGCAGCTGTCTGGCTTATCTCATATTCAGCAAGAAGGCTTCCTGACATATTTCCTGTAAGGCACATATATTCACCAGACTTTGCGTCCTTAACATATACACCAAGTCTGTCTGCATCAGGGTCTGTAGCAAGTACAAGATCTGCATCCTTTTCCTTGGCTAAGTTAAGAGCGAGATCAAACGCCTCCCTTGCTTCCGGATTTGGGTATGGAACAGTAGGGAAGTTTCCATCCGGCTTTTCCTGTTCTTCAACAACGTAAACGTTCTCAAATCCAAGCTCGTTTAATACACGCCTAACAGGTAAATTACCTGTACCATGAAGTGGTGTATAAACAATCTTTAATTCCTTTGCGTACTTATCGATAGTATCCTGATGAATTACCTGCTTTTCAACTTCCTTGCAGTAAACATCATCAACTTCTGTTCCGATAGTGATGTAAAGTCCCTTAGCTTCAGCTTCTTCCTTAGAGATGATCTTTGCATCTGTAACTGAGATTGCCTTAACCTCATCCATGATACCTGTATCATGAGGAGGTGTGATCTGTGCGCCATCTTCCCAGTAAACCTTGTATCCATTGTACTTAGCAGGGTTATGACTGGCTGTTATATTGATACCTGCAATACAATTAAAGTATCTAACAGCAAATGAAAGCTCTGGTGTTGGACGAAGTGTATCGAATCTATAAGCCTTGATACCATTTGCAGCAAGTACACGAGCTGCGATATCTGAAAATTCAGGTGAAAAATTTCTTGAGTCATAAGCAATAGCAACGCCACGATCCTGGGCGTTACATTTAATTATATAATTTGCAAGTCCCTGAGTAGCTCTTGCAACAACATAATTATTCATACGATTTGTTCCGGCACCGATAATGCCTCTAAGTCCAGCTGTTCCAAATTCAAGGTCGCATGAAAATCTTTCTCTGATTTCTTTCTCATCATCCTTGATAACTACTAATTCTTCCTTTGTATCCGCATCGAAAAATGAGCTCTTGCACCACTCTTCATAAACTTTCATATAATCTGACATAGCTTATCCTCCGTATCTAAGGTTTTTTTCCCACCAATGCCCCACATACATTTTTACTTTCACTTCTTTTTCACGCTTATCTTATACAAGCCTCAAATATTATACATTAAAATCAAGGCCTTGTGAAGTTTACCGGTTGTTTTTTTTTAGTTTTTTCACTAATTGTCTTCTAATAGTTCCCTGGCGTATTCATTTTTGACCAGATTTACTAATTTTTCTCTCTCATTAAGCTCCGGATCATCCATTACCCTTTCAAGAAGCGCCTTTAAGATTTCGCCCATGACCGGTCCTTTCTTTACTCCTAGTTCAATAAGATCCTGACCGCCAATTTTTAAGTCTTTTAATGAAAGGGCATCTTGGCTTAAGATGATCTCATCGTGCATTCTGATGATTTCCTCTAAAAGCTGCTTTTTTTCTTTTTCTTTATAGTCACTCTGGCCAAGCATATCAGCTTTTCTGATAATAATATAAGCATCAAAATATTCAGGTCCCATCTTGTTTAAGGCTTTTCTTAATGTATTTTTTCTTATATCGCCGGATATACCATAATCATGCCAATATACGATCTTACACACATCCTGTATGGTTGCATTATCCATCTTAAGTCTTCTAAGGATCTTTTCTGCCATATTTTTCGATACTTCATTATGTCCCTTAAAATGGTCCACCCCATTTTCATCTGTGGTGCGAACTTCGGGTTTTCCAATATCGTGAAAGAGTGCCGCATAACGAAAAACCTTTGTAGCTGGCACATTTTTAAGCACCTCTCTTATGTGGTGCCCTACATCGAATTTATGATATGGTGTATTCTGCTCTGTCACCATGCATCGATCAAATTCCGGCAAAATAACTGAACTAATTCCAAGATCATAGAGTTCCTCTATCTCCTCTGGATTATCAGAAAGAAGAAGTTTGGTAAGTTCTGTCTCTATTCTTTCAACGCTGACATTTTTCAGATCCTTAACATGACTCTTTACAGCCTTCCTTGTTGCTTCGTCAATACTAAATCCCAGCTGGGCTGCAAATCTTACCGCTCTCATTATCCTTAATGCGTCTTCATCAAATCTTTCATCCGGATCCCCAACACATCTAATGATCTTATTCCTAAGATCCTCGGCCCCACCATAAAGATCGACCAGCCCCTTAGAATTGTTATAAGCCATTGCATTAATTGTAAAGTCTCTTCTCTTAAGATCCTCTGAAAGATTCCTTGTAAATGATACCTGGTCCGGTCTTCTATGATCTGTATATTCTCCATCAATCCTATAAGTAGTCACTTCATATCCTACATGGTTAAGCATTACAGTTACCGTTCCATGCTGGATACCTGTATCTATTGTTGCCTTGAAAAGTTTTTTTACTTCATTTGGCATGGCTGATGTAGTTATGTCCCAGTCCGCAGGATTTCTTCCAAGAATACTATCTCTTACGCATCCACCTACCGCATAAGCTTCATAACCTGCTTCTTCTAATTTTGATATTATGAAATCTACATCCTTAGGAGTATCTATCTTTATCATTTCCTAAAACTCCTCATCATCAATCTCATCAAAGGCCTGTCCTTCAGGTTCTCTATGAAGAACTATCTCTTCTCCTGTTATAGGGTGAGTAAATTCTATCCTTGTTGAATATAGTCCTATCTCCCTTATATTGTCCTGCTTATTCTTTGATGTCTTTCCTTTATTTTTGCCACCTTTATCATTCTTTGATACTTTGCTACTTTTTGGTGATCTACCGTATTTCTTATCACCATAAATTGGCATTCCATGATATGCTAACTGACAACGGATCTGATGGTGTCTTCCTGTATGAAGCTGAATAAGAAGATAAGTAAGTGGCCCTATATCTGTCTCAAGTCCGTCTAATACTTCATATGAAAGTTCTGCTTTCTTTGCTCCCTTTGTATCCTTTGGAACGATCTTAGATACATTTGTCTTTTTATCTGCCACAAGATAGTCCGAAAAATCTCCTTCTGGTTCAGATGGCTCGCCCATCACAACTGCCTGGTAATATTTATCGATCTGTCTGTCCTGGATCATATCTGATAATGCAGCCGCAGTCTTTTCATCCTTGGCAAAAAGAATGATCCCTGATACCGGCCTGTCAAGTCTGTTGATCACAGCAAGATATGGTTCCTCATCGCTGTCAGAAGTATCAAAAAGATAATTCTTAACAATAGAGAGCATATCTTCCTCATTTGACTGATCTGCCTGAGAAGGAATGCCGTAAGGCTTTATCACAGCGATCATATATTCATCTTCATAAACAATATCTGGTCTCATGTTTACCTCATTTCATAATTACATAGTAGGATTTATTATAGCATCTAGAGAGTAAGCTTTCCACTGACTGAGGGAAAATGACATATAAAATACAAATAAACGGACACCAAAATAAAATAGACGAACTGACGCCAAAATAAAATAGACGAACTGACGCCAAAATAAAATAGACGAACTGACGCCAAA
>CAMKMR010000003.1 GCA_946413945.1 uncultured Lachnospiraceae bacterium
ATCAACCAATGTATTGATTTCATCCTTGTTTTTAATCTTGTTTCGTTCGATGACATCCTTCATATATACATTATCAAAAATACTCTTTAGGTAATCCATCTTTTGCTTAGAGCTGTTCATATTAAGAAGGGCCGGTAAACTACCATAATTCAAATATTCATCCCAAGCATCGTCATACTCTCCACCAAAAACTGAATAGAATTCAGAGAAAGTCAATGGATAAACATGTATTTCATCTCCCCTGCCTCTAAATTCAGTAATGATATCTTTTGACAAAAATTTTGAATTACTACCTGTTACATATACATCTACGTTTTCTATTCGAAGCAGTGAGTTTAAAACTTCTTCAAATCTCTCAAGGAACTGCACTTCATCTAATAGAACATAATAATCCTCATTATCAGTTATTTTTTCTTTAATGTAGGTATAACAAGTCTTAGGATTACGTAGATTCTCGGATTCTATTCCATCCAATGCAATCTCTATAATATGGTCCTGATTTACCCCACTATTTACCAAATATTCCTTATATAGTCTAAACAAAAGGAAAGACTTACCACAGCGCCTTATTCCGGTTATAACCTTTATCATTCCATTATTTTGTCGTTCGATTAACCGATTCAGATATATATCTCTCTTAATTATCATCCCATTACCTCTTTTTGCGTATCGCCGCATTTTCTAGTAATAGAATAATTATTTTCTTAATCATTGTCAATGTAGTTATTACATTTTTTTGCGTATTGCCGCATTTTTAAGTAATTAGATTGCAGACGCTAAATAAAATAGCCACCCTCAGCCAAAATATTAAAAAACATGAAAGGATCCCTCCAAAGGGCTTATTTTACCGCTGGAGGGATTGCTTAAATGTCTTTATATTTTGGCGTCCGGTGTCTATGTAACTACATAAACATCAACATGAACATAGGCATAGAGATAATCTTGTCCGCCTTCCCTATATTAACCGATGCCATTTTATATCCAATCTCTAGTTTAGGATTTTGTTCCATGATATTACGCAGAGAATTAGCTTGTTTTCTGCCTGCTTTAATTTCAACAGGAATAATCTTATCAGCTTTTTGTATCACGAATTCTATTTCGCTTGTATTCTTTTCATGCTTATAGAAGAATATTTTCTCGTATCCGCGCTTATAAAGCATATCTGCTGCCAGAGCTTCATATAATCCCCCCTTTGCAGTCCCTAATATTAAATTAGAAGCCTTATCCTCGATATTCTTGTCATCTAACAATGCTTTTTTTAAGCTCTCATCAAACATTCCGATAAACATACCAATATCTGTAGTGTATAATCTGAAATTTAATTTATCTGCGAATGCCTCTAGTGGATAATCAAATCTCTTTAACCCATTTACTTGAATACTTAACAACTGATTATTTAACCAAGCGATACTTGATCCAAACTTTGATGCCGTAGCTTTGGGCTCAACATGTGAATACTGAAATTTATGATTTTCTTTCGTTAGCTGAAACGGCAGAGATTCATAGCACTCCTGCGCCTTTATGCGCATATTAGGATCAGCAAAACGCGCTATGTCAGATTTATAATCTCTAATTAATCTTCTCTGAATAATATCTGCCTCATGAATATCTTTTGTCTCTATATAAGTGTTCACTACTTCTGGCATTCCACCCAAAACCATGTATTTACGCAAATACTTGAACATTGTATCAGACAATGCTGCAGGGAGCTTTTCAACATTATCAAAATAGTCCTGTAACTTCGAGACCGCATCCTTATCAACACCTTCAGCCCACAAATATTCCTCAAAATCTAATGAATACATATTTAAGTATTCTACTTTTCCAACCGGATATGAAATGTCACTATTGTAGTTCATACCCAGGGATGAGCCCATTCCTATTACATCATAACGGCCATCCTCTGTCCAAAATTTTAACGATGCAATCGCATTGGGGCATTCCTGAATCTCATCCAAAAGTATTAACGTATCAGCTTCAACAAATTTTGCTCCAGGTTTTGTTAATGAAATATTAAGTTTCAATGTTTCTACATCCAAATCTCCTGAAAAAACATCCTTCATCGATGGTTCTTCGAGGAAATTTATCTTCACATATGTGGAATATTCATTTGAAAACATTTTATCAATAACATACGTCTTTCCTATCTGACGTTGTCCCGTTATTATTAAACTCTTATGTTTTTCTTTCTGCTTCCACTCTTTTAAACTATTTAATATCTTTCTTTCGAGCATAAAAATAACCCTCCTTAATCCTATAATATAGAATCAAGGAGAGCTTGTAAATATTTTTCTATAGATTTTTATTATTATATTGATATTTTCCTATAGAAAAATATTGTTTTGTAAATATTTTTCTATAGATTTTGCCCTCGTTAAAACTCCCCTGTTTCAAAATCCAGTCCGTCGAATCTTACCTTCATATATCCTTTTATTATCTCACAGCATTTTTCAAATCCCAGCTTTGAAGACTCAAGGCAAAGATCATAATTATGGGCATCATCCCACTTCTCTCCTGTGTAATAATAAAAGTACTCTGAACGTCTCTTATTCTCTTTTTCCACGTACTTTTCCAATTCCTTATCGGACATGGAAAGTCTGAGGCGCGCCTGTTTTAAGAGGAAATCATCCGGCGCATGGACAAATACACGGACCACATTGCTTCTGTCCTTTAGGGCGTGGCAGGCTCCATGGCCTACAACAACGCATGATTCCCTTTCTGAAAGGTCTCTTATAACCTTTGCCTGGCAGGCAAAGAGATTCTCAGGTGATGTATAATCCTTGTCATTTGGTGAAAGGACCTTTCCATCATAAATGTCATGTCCCAGAGAAAAAATCGGCGTTCCTTTAAATTCTGATAAAGCTTTATTAAATAAAGCTTCATTTATACCTGAATCCTCAGCCGCAAGCTTTACCAATTCCTTATCATAATAATGAATTCCCAGCTCTTTTGCGATCATCTCACCTATTGTACGTCCGCCGGATCCATATTCTCTATTGATTGCTATTGTAATCTTCTGATTCATATATAGCCCCCTATTCTTTTTTGTTAGTATCTATCTCCTTCATTCTGCAAGATCAAGGTATTAACATCTAACCCCTGTATTCCACAAACTCAGTATCTTTCTTGCACTTTATTCTCCCAGATATGCCTTGCGGATCCTGTCATCATTAAGAAGGTCCGATGCCTTTCCTTCCATAGTGATGGCACCTGTTTCAAGAACGTAAGCCCTGTCAGCTATGGCAAGAGCCTTATTTGCGTTCTGCTCTACTAAAAGAACTGTAGTTCCTGCCTTTGATACACTTTCTATTATATCAAAAATCTCATTAACAAAGATAGGAGAAAGTCCCATAGATGGCTCATCCATAAGGATCATCTTAGGCTTTGACATAAGGGCGCGTCCCATAGCAAGCATCTGCTGCTCACCACCTGAAAGAGTTCCTGCGAACTGATTAAGACGTTCTTTAAGTCTTGGGAATCTCTCATATATTCCCTCTAAAGTATCCTGTTTTTCTTTTGAATCATTTCTTGTATAAGCCCCAAGAAGAAGATTCTGATAAACCGTAAGTTCCGGGAAAACACGGCGGCCTTCCGGAACGTGCGCAATACCATATTTAACGATCTTATGAGCAGGAACATTTGTAATATCTTTATTGTCAAATGTTACTTTCCCGCTTATTTTATCTACCAGGCCTGTTACAGTATGAAGAGTTGTAGTCTTTCCGGCGCCATTGGCTCCAATAAGTGCTACAACTTCTCCCTGAGCAACTGTGAAACTTATTCCTTTTAAAGCAGGGATAACACCGTAATTAACCTTCAGATCTTCAACTTTTAATAATTCTGACATTAATATCTACCTCCGTTATCCTTACTCACCAAGATATGCTTTTACAACTTCAGGATCTGAAAGAACATCTCTTGTCTCTCCTTGTGCTAACACGCGGCCAAAGTTAAGAACTGTAAGCTTTTCACATATTCCTGATACCAGCTTCATATCGTGCTCGATAAGAAGAATGGTCATACCATAATTTTTTCTGATATAGCTGATGTTGTTCATAAGATCTTCAGTTTCATTTGGATTCATTCCGGCAGCAGGTTCATCTAAGAGAAGGAGCTTTGGATTTGTTGCCATCGCTCTTGCGATCTCTAATTTTCTCTGCTTACCATAAGGCAGGTTGCTAGAAAGTGTATCTGCCTCAGAATCAAGCCCAAACACGGAAAGAAGTTCCATCGCCTTTTCATCCATAGCTTTTTCAACCTTAAAATATGATGGAAGTCTAAGAATTGCCGCTGCTGTGCTGTATTTATACTGATTATGAAGACCGATCTTTACGTTATCCAGCACTGAAAGCTGAGAGAAAAGTCTTATATTCTGAAATGTTCTTGCTATTCCTGCTCTATTAATGTCAACAGTACTCTTTCCTGTTATATCCTTGCCATCAAGTTTTATAAAACCTTCTGTTGGCTTATATTCCCCTGTGAGCAGGTTAAAAACTGTTGTCTTACCTGCACCATTTGGTCCGATAAGACCATAAAGCTGTCCCTTTTCTATACTGAGATTGAAATCATCTACAGCCCTTAGTCCACCGAACTGTATTGAAAGATTTGTTACTTCAAGGAGTGCCATAACTATTTAACCTCCTTACTTTTTTTCTTAAATGGATTATGTTTCTCAATAAATGCCCTTGACTTTGGATTCCAGTTAACGATCATCATTACGATCATTATCACTGCATATATGAGCATTCTGTAATCACCGATAAATCTGAGCACTTCAGGAATAAGGGTAAGAACAACCGCTGCAATTATAGAACCTCTTGTTGATCCAATTCCTCCAAGAACTACATATACAAGGATCATTATCGACATATTATATCCAAATCTTTCAGACTTAGCCTGAAGGATTGAAAGATTGTGGGCATACAGCGCACCTGCACAACCTGCAATAGCTGCTGATATTGTAAATGCCAGCATTTTATATTTTGTGATCTTTATGCCAACTGATTCTGAAGCGATCCTGTTATCTCTTATAGACATAATCGCACGTCCGCTTCTTGAATTTGTAAGATTAAGAGTCACTAATACTGCAAGAAGGAGGATTATAAAACCGATCGTAAAATTAGAAGTTGTAGGAATACCTGTAATTCCCTGAGGACCATTTAAAATCTTATCAGTTACTTCTGCTGACTTATTTATATCAAATGTTACCATGAATTTGCCCTCTGCATTATGTCCAATATAAAGGGCATTGATGATATTTTTTATGATCTCTCCAAATGCTAGAGTAACAATGGCAAGATAGTCGCCATGAAGCCTGAGAACCGGAATACCAATGATAAAGCCAAATAATGCAGCAACCAATGCAGCTATTACAATAGCAATGATAAATCTTGGCAGATCAGGAAGTGCCTCTGCTGTTACTTTAGAAAAATACGCCGCTGAAAATGCACCTACGCACATAAACCCTGCATGCCCTAAGGAAAGGTCTCCTAAAATTCCAACTACAAGATTAAGAGATACCGCCATTGTCGCATAAACACAAAGAGGTACTAAAAGTCCTCCCATATGACTGTTTATTAGTCCAGCAGCATTTAAGATCATTACAAGTATATAAACTATTACAAGGCCAAAGATCGTAATAAGATTTGATACTCTTTGTTTGTCTTTGAATAATTTTTTCATCTTTTACGCCCCCTCATACTTTTTCCTGAACTACTTTTCCCATAAGTCCAGTAGGCTTAACCAAAAGCACAATGATAAGCACACTGAAAACAATGGCATCTGAAAGCTGAGAAGATATATATGTCTTGCTTAAGTTTTCAATAATCCCAAGTAAAAGACCGCCTATCATAGCTCCAGGTACTGATCCGATACCACCAAGTACCGCAGCTACAAAGGCTTTGATACCAGGCATAGCCCCAGTATATGGCGAAAGCGAAGGATAAGCAGAACAAAGAAGCACACCTGCCACACCCGCTAAAGCTGAACCTATAGCAAATGTAAGGGAGATGATACCATTTACGCTGATACCCATAAGCGCTGCTGCCTCTTTATCCTGTGCCACTGCGAGCATTGCCTGCCCCGGCTTTGTCTTATTTATAAAGAACTGAAGAACTAATACAAGAACCACACTTATCACGATACTGATAATAGTTGTTCCTGGGATTGTAAATTCTCCAATCTGTAATGTTCTAAATGATACCGGTACAACGCTTGAAAACATCTTTGGATCTGCTCCAAAGATAAGAAGTGCTGCATTCTGCAGAAAATAGCTGACGCCTATAGCAGTAATAAGAACTGCCAGTGGTGAACCAGCTTTTCTAAGCGGTTTATATGCTATCTTTTCAACAAATATTCCCAAAGCAAGACATCCAGCAATAGCTGCGACGATTCCCAAACCCACTGACATCTTTAATGTTGTGATTATTGTGAACGCAATATAGGCTCCCACCATGATGATATCTCCATGTGCAAAATTAAGCATTTTTGCAATTCCATAAACCATAGTATATCCAATGGCGATAAGAGCATAAATACTTCCAAGACTAAGTCCGTTAATCAGATTAGTTATAAAACTGACCATACCTAACACTCCCTCTAAATTTTTTCGTGTTTTTGTGAAAGCTAAAAAAAACTTATCTCATTTTCACCGCTTCACAAATACATTTATAACACAAACTCCCGCATAAAGCTATGCGGGAGTTCTTATAAATTATCAACTTACAAAATAATAAAACTATTTTAGTCCATTGAAACGTATGCACCGTTTTTAATCTCAACAGCCTTAGGGTTCTTATCTGGTTCACCGTTCTGGTTCCATTTAATTGTTCCTGTAAGACCATCTAATGAAATCTGTGTCATATTGTCCATAAGTGCCTTATTGATCTCTTCAATAGATGCTTCTGGAGTTGTTCCAGCCTTTTCAAGTGCTGCCTTAATAGCATAAACTGCATCGTATGAATCTGCCGCAAACTGGTTAGGTGTTACTTTATATGCATCCTTATATGCTGATACAAACTTTGTTGTAAGATCATCTGTAGCATCTGCTGCGAATGGTGTAAGGAGCATTACGCCTTCAGCAAGCTGTGCATCGAAATTGTCCATATCAAGCATTCCATCAAGGCCGTCGCAACCGAACCATTTTACTGAAAGTCCCATAGTTGAAGCCTGTGTAAGAATTGTTGCCGCCTCTGTATAATAAATTGGAAGGAAGATAAGATCTGCTCCCGCATCCTTTATTGCCTGAAGCTGTGCTGTGAAATCTGTCTTTGTATCAGCTGTGAAAGCCTGTGCTGAAACAATTTCAAATCCCTGATTCTTTGCTTCTTCAACGAAAGACTGCTCGATACCACTTGAGTATGTTGTTGAACTATCATAAATGATACCTACCTTTGCAGCTAACTTATGTGTTCCGATATATTCTGCTGACTTAGCACCCTGTGCTGGATCTGCGAAGCATACACGGAATACATTATCATACTTTGTACAATCAACTGCTGAACCAGATGGTGTAATCTGGAACATATTGTCTTCCTTAGTTTTTTCTGATACTGCGATTGTGCAATCTGAAGTTGTTGGTCCCACAAGGATCTGCATACCCCAGTCCTTAAGTGCATTATATGCATTTACTGATTTCTCATTATCAAGTTCATCATCTTCGCTCTTATATGCGATCTGGTAACCATTGATACCACCTGCTGCATTGATCTCCTTTACTGCAAGTTCAGCTGCATCACATACCGCATTACCATAGTTAGCACCTGCACCTGTAAGAGGTCCGATAGCACCAATCTTCCATACAGGGCCATCTCCTGCCACCTCAACACCTGCATTTGATCCAGATGCTGATTTTCCTGCCTCACTGCTCTTATTATCTGAACTTCCACAGCCGGCAAAAAGAGATGTAGCCATAGCTGCTGCAAGAACAAGTCCTGCGAACTGTTTCTTCTTCATATCTCGTCACTCCTTTATATTTCAATCCTTTTTTATAATTTCATTACTATACTATAGGATTTTTTAATATGCAAGCAGATAATCGAAATATTTCTTTAATTCTTCTATTTTGGCGAAATTTTTACACACACTGATCATTTTATTGTTCATTTTTTTGTCAGCTTACTTTATCCAGCCTTTATCCATGGGCTTTCTTTATCCATTATTAATATTTAATCTATAGCAATTAAAAAAATAAAAGGACTCTCATTATTTGAAAGCCCTTTTTATCCGACTATTTAATAAGTTTTTCCTTATTACTCATTAGCCGATTACAATTTTTATTTTAATATATCCACAAGAATATCAACGCATTTATCAATGCCAATCTTTCCCGTATCAAGGCATATATTATAATTCTTATAATCCCCCAGTTCGTGACCAGTATATTGTTTATAATAAGTTTTTCTCTTATTATCGACCTTGTCTATCAGTTTATCTAAATCCTTACCCATATTTTCACTGATCTCTTCTGCTCTTTTTAATCTAAATGCCTTATCCGCATAAAGGAAAACAGAGAAGCAGTCAATTCCTGCTTCATGAAGCACATGATCAGCGCATCTTCCAACAATTATACATGGCTTTTCTGCCAGTCTTAAGATGACTTTTTTCTCTGCCTTAAATATCTCATCATAAGAACTTGTATATGGTGCCGCATTATTAAGGATGGAGTTCATTACACTTCCAAAAGCACTGATCTCTTCGCCTTCTTTATAGATTTCCTCTTCTGTATAACCACTTTCTATGGCAGTTTCCTTAACGAAATCCTTATCATAGAACTCGATTCCCAGCCTTTCTGAAAGCTTTCTTGCTATAGTTCTTCCATACGCCGCATATTCACGGCTTATTGTGATCACTTTATATCCCATAGATCATTCCTCCGCCAATTTAACTTTTTTCCCAAGAAAATACTGGAAAACAAGAAGCAGTACAACCACCACAAATCCTACAATATCTGTCTTAAGTGCAGGATGTATAAGTAAAAGTCCGCCAGCCGCAACTCCAAGTCTTACTAATATATTCATTTCTGCAAAGCAGTAACCTTCTAATGCAGCAGATAAGCTGAATATTCCTAATACCGAAGTGATTATTATAAGAACAATCTCCGTTACTGTAACCTCTCCTATCATAAGCATCGCAGGATTGTAGCAGAACATATATGGTACTACAAATACTGCAATCGCAAGTTTTGAAGCATTGATAGCTGTCCTCATTGGATTACTCTTTGCTATAGCAGAACCGGCATAGGCCGCAAGTGCAACAGGTGGTGTTATATCTGCAACTATTCCAAAATAAAATACAAAGAAATGAGCCGCTAAATTAGGAACCCCCATCCTTATAAGTATAGGAGCTGTTGTAGCTGCCATGATGCAATAATTAGCTGTAGTTGGAACACCCATTCCAAGTACGATACAGCAGAGCATTGTAAGGAAAAGCGCGATGATAAGCTTATCTCCAGCAACACCTACAATGGCATTAATAAGATCATTTGCAAGGCCTGTCATTGTTATAGAACCAGCTATTATACCAGCCACGCCGCAGGCAGCTCCAACTGTTATGGTACTTCTTCCTCCGGCCTCAAGAGCCTCTAATATCTTCTTAGGACTGATCTTCTGTTCTTTATCAAAAAGACTTACTACTATTGCAAGAATGATGCAGATAGATGCAGCCTTCTGCATTGTCATGTAGTTTCCTGAAACCCAGATGACCAGCATGATAAGTGGAAGTAATAAGTATACTTTCTTTAATAAGCGACTGAACTTTGGCAGTTCTTCCTTTGGTATTCCTGTAAGTTTAAGTTTCTTTGCTTCTAAATGAACCGAAACGAAAATTCCGAGGAAATAAAGAACTGCAGGAAGAATCGCTCTTCCTATAATATTAGAATAAGGCACGCCAACAAAGTCAGCCATAAGAAATGCCGCTGCCCCCATGATAGGCGGCATGATCTGTCCGCCTGTAGAGGAAGCAGCTTCTACTGCTCCCGCAAATTCAGGCTTGTAGCCAGTCTTTTTCATCATTGGAATAGTTACAGAACCTGTAGTTACTGTATTTCCAACTGATGAACCGGATACCATACCGCAAAGAGCAGATGAAATGACCGCAACCTTGGCAGGTCCTCCTGCAAATCTTCCAGCTACACTGTTTGCAAGGCTGATAAAAAAGGCGGATATTCCTGTTCTTTCAAGAAAAGCCCCAAATATAATAAACACTACTATAAACTTAGAGCATACGTTTACCGGAGTTGAGAAAATCCCTTCTTTTGTATAAAAGAGATTTCTTATAAGATACTTAACTCTTCCGAAAAAATCCGGATTAGTAAGCCCTACAAAAAGCGCATAAAGCACAAAGAATCCAGCTACTATAAGTATTGGAATACCTACGCATCTTCTGGTTACCTCAATCAGTGCAAGTACTCCTATTATTCCTATGATGATCTGATACCACTGAAATCTTGTTCCCTGATTAATTATATTACCGGCATTAAAAGTGAAATAAAAATATGAAGCCATTCCAAGGAGCATAAAGATCCAGTCATAAAATGGCATATAGTTTTCTCTTTGTTCGCCCTTTTTTGCAGGATAGATAAGAAAACCCATAAGGATTATCAATCCCATAAATGATGTGAGCCTTATCTCTTCAAGAAAAGTCGCAAAAAGCGTCACATAAATACACCAGAGTGAAAATGAAATGAGTACTCCTGATACTATAATCTTTGGAGCACCTTTCCAGATACGGACGTTCGACTCACGGTCATATTTTTTCATTACTTCATCAACAGAAACTGCATTTTCATTAGAGGCAGATTCGACCATTGTATTTTTTTTCTTCTTTTCTTTTTTGCTCATGAATCTCCCCCCTATCACTCATCTTCTGTATTTACTGTAATACCATGTTCCTCATAATATCTGGCCGCTCCCTTATGATAAGGTACAGTATTAACACTAGTTGCATTAAATAATGAAAGTTCTTTTCCCTTAGAATTTTCCTGAGCGATTTCTTCGGCATGTTCAAATATCGCTGCAGTGATCTTATAAACTTCTTCCTCCGAAAGATCCGCATCAACTACGAGCATTGCCCCTACAGCAATAGTCTCTATATCCTCATCCTGCTTTGGATATGTACCCGCAGGAATAGTGTACTTAGCATAGTATGGGCAGGATTCCATAATCTTAGTTCTTGTTTCTCCATCAATATTTATCAGCTTCACACTATTAGTTGTAGCAAGTTCTGTGATGGCTGTTGTTGGAGCTCCTGCAACTATAAATGCTGCGTCTATCTTTCCATCTTTTAAAGCTTCCTTAGAATCTTCAAAAGACTGATACTGAGGACTTATGTCATCTATAGTAAGCCCCGCTGCATTAAGTACATCTAACGCATTAAAATATACACCTGATCCGGCTGCTCCTATAGAAACACTCTTTCCCTTAAGATCACTAACCGAGTTAATCTCCTCATCCATTGTAAAAAGCTGAACAGTTTCTGCATAAAGGTAACCAAGCACTCTTATATCTCTTGTAGGTCCGTCCTTTTCAAAAGCGCGATTACCCATCCATGCGTATGTCATAACATCTGACTGAGTAAAACCAAGCTGAAAATCTCCATCACCTATGCTCTGAATGTTTGCCTTTGACCCACCAGTAGATACTGCAGTAACTTTAATATCTGCATTTGTCCTCATATATTGAGCCAGCACGCCCCCATATGCATAATAAGTTCCTGCTGTTCCACCTGTTCCCAGCATCATTCTATTTTTTTGCCCGCATCCTGTGATAGAAAATATCATTAAAAGCGTTAAAATAATTGATGCAAGAATCCTTTTATTCTTTTTCATTCATTTACCTGCCTTACTTTTGCCTTTCCCCTGTTTTTAACATTGTCTTTTAGCTTTTTTTTACTTTATTACTTTGTTTTCTTTTATCTGCTTTTTTATCTGCTCTTTAAATCTAATTACTCAAGATTCAGCTTCTTCTTAAAAATGATCCCTACCAAAGTAATATTTATCGCTGTCGCAACAAGCTGGATCACAAGTGCCAGTAAAAGCACCTTATTAGTCAGCTCAAGTCCTTCATCTATATCGTTAAACATATCAATTTCAACATCATTAAACAATGAATTAACCAAAGTACCGAAGAATACTATAAAAAGAATTGCTATAAGGATTGTGAATATAATAGACAGCACTCTTTTATTTTTGTTAAATACTGAGTGACCTATTGTATAACCTGCACACATGATCCAGGTATTAGTCAAATACTGTGCAGCTACACAGGCCAAAGTAAGTATAAGAGTGGTTCCAACCAGTTCACTATTAACTTCTTTAGTAAATATTTTCACCATAATTGTGATAAAATCAACAATCTGCTTAAATACGTCCTTTGTTCCAGCTGCAAAAACCATTGAAAGTGGGAAGAAAATTGATATCTGTAGCATAGTAAACAGGTCCATAACTATTCTCGAACATAAAAGTGTTGGAATACTTAATGGAAGTGTATGTGTAAGATAACCCTGATCCTTAAACATCCTGTCTCTAAAATCCTTAACAGGCGCAAAGAATGTTATTACTCCTGCCGCAGTAAGTGATATACCATAAACGACAGATACCAGCACAAGCATAAGCGTAGCCACTGTATTATCAGATGCATTCTGGATGATCCTGAACACTCTTACAACTATACCCATTCCAAAAATAGCAAGGAATATTAAAAGTAATGGTTTCTCTCTATTTACAAATTCATTTTTAATCGCTTTTCCTAACATCTGAACTCCTCCCTGAAAATCTGATCTATTGACTTATTATTTCTACGACGTAATCCTTCTGCATTTTCATGGGTAAGTATCCTGCCGTTTCTAACCATAATAACTTCATCAAGAATTCTTTCGATATCTGTAATAAGATGAGTAGATATTATAAGAGCTGCTCCCTTGTTATAATTCGAAAGAATTGTATTAAGGATAAAATCTCTTGCCGCAGGGTCAACACCTGCGATAGGCTCATCAAGCAGATAAAGTTTTGCATTCCTGCTCATTACAAGCACAAGCTGAACCTTTTCCTTATTACCTTTTGATAACTTCTTTATCATTGTATTTACATCAATATTAAGTGATCTAAACATCTGATAAGCTCTCTCTTTATCAAAATCCTCATAGAAGTCATCAAACATCTGAATAACTGTTTTTACTTTTAATGATTCATTGAGATATGTTCTTTCAGAAAGATACGCCACATCCGCCTTAGTTTGAGGTCCAATCTTATTTCCATTTATCAGTATTTCACCTGCATCAGGAGTAAGAATACCTGCCAACATCTTAAGTAACGTTGTTTTTCCTGATCCATTTGGTCCGAGAAGTCCTATGATCCTTCCTCCGCCTATCGACAGATTCAGGTCTTCATATACTTCATGTCCTGCACCGTATCCCTTTTTGAGATTCCTTACTTCCACCAGATTTTGTGTATACATTTTTTCTCCTTTACCTTCATAATTATCTATATATTATTTTTATAACCGAAAATCTATATTATTTCCTTTTATAGATACCAGAAATCTTCTGGTACATATTTTAGTATCAGACAAAGAATGGCCGTCTGAATGATTATGGCTAATGGCACCAGTATCATAAACTTCATTTTTTTCACTTTATGCCTTGCTATTATCATTCCAAGGAAAGCCCCTACTCCGCCATAGCAGAACGCCAGCATAAGAAGACTGCTTTCCGGCACTCTCCATTTCTTTTGCATCGCCTTTATCTTATCGGCTAAATATACAATAAATACAATAAAGTTCCATATTGATAAAAATACAATAATTATAGTTCCCGCTCTCATATCTTTTACTAGATGCTTTTATATTCAGGATCTCTACTAGCACCTCTAAATCTTTCATCTATTTTTTCAAATTTAAGATCATCACCGATAACGATAAATATATCCTGTCCTTTATCTATCGGTTTAATATTAGTTACATGCCTGGTAGCATTTAATTCTATCCATGAATCTTTATCTGGCATAAAGCCCTTTATTCTATAGATATCCCCAAGCTCTTTATCATTAAAAAGTCCCCTAACGAAACCTTTTAATCTGTCCCGATCCATTTTTACATGCATAAAATAATGCGTTGAAGAAGTATTTTCATTAAAGTGCTCCTTCACATAAGCATATTCCTTATAAGATGCTGAACATATCTTTTCCATATCCTGCCAGTTAAGTGCATTCCAGTCCTTTGTTATTATATTATCATCATCAATATCAAAAGTCCTTCGGCAGGAAATCCTGTCCAGTGACTGATTTACATGTTCTAAAACCTTCTTTAATTCTGCCTCAGATTTTCCACTGGTCTTACTCATAATAAGAATTCCGGCATTAGCCGCCTGGGATCCCAGTAGGAATTCAGACTGCTGCGAAAGTTCTGACTCAAGCCCCGCATCAATGATCGTTATTATATTTCCGATCTGGTACCATTTATCCAGCGGTTCTTCATATAAAATATCAAAGAATTCATCAACATCGAATATTCCTGAAGGTTCTAAGATAACTCTCTTAAATCCCATCATAGAAAGGGCTATCAGCTTAGTCTTAAACCTTCTTTTATGGCAGTCCGCATCACAGCCTCCGGCTATCATCTCGAGATGGCACAGCTTTGACTCAAGGTCAGAAAGGATCATCATATCTACATTCACTGCCCCATGGTCGTTTTCTAATATTGCCACCTTTTCATTTTTAGAGTTTAAATAATTAACATACTTTCTTATAAATGTGGTCTTTCCAGACCCCAATATTCCTGTAATCAAATCAATCTGTATCATTTTTATCGTCTTTTTATTTCCGGATTTTTTTTCTTCATCCTGTTTTTCATTTCATACATTCTGGCATCTGATAAAGATGAAACTGCCTGAGCTCCTTTAAGACCCTCTGCATTTTCGTCTATTTCATAGCTAAAAGCGACACCATATGCAAATGAAATCGGATAAGGTTTTCTATCCTTATTTATCTCTTTCCTTTTATTTTCAATTTTTTTTAAAAGTTCATTTAATTCGAGCCCCTTATCTTTTAATCGATCCAGGTCTTTTATTATTACTACGAATTCATCGCCTCCCATTCTTCCAACCAGTCCATACTGGCTAAAGACCGATCTTACAAGCTCTGCAAAATCTTTAAGGAGTCTGTCCCCTTCCAAATGACCGTAGTTATCATTTGTAACTTTTAGATTATTTATGTCAAAACTTATAATACAGTATTTAGTATCTAAGTTTTCTAATGCTTCAAAAACTTCTTCACACTGCCTTCTGTTAGCCATTTCTGTCAACATATCAGTGCCAGCCATTTTCTTAAATGTCTCTTTTTCAGCTGTTGCATATAGATTTTTTTGATAATTTAATAGAAAATCCGCCAGGATCGATAAAGAGAAGAATAAGATTCCCTTAGAAGCAAAGCTCATATCCACTGGTGCAACATGGAGATATCGGATAGCAGCAAAATCTGCAAGATCAAATACCGCACATAACATAAATACTATGATACCAACCATTCTGAGAATATGCTTATCTTCTTTTGTTTTCATGCACCTTATGCACATAAATATAATAAAGATTGCCATAAGCAGTATCAGAAGATGATTTACCATCAACACTCTTGGATAATGCATTATATCTGTAATATTAAGTATAAGTGCAGCCAGATTATAAATGATATCTGCCCATAAAAGGACTTGATACGTAACTCTTATTTTTTTATTTTTTTCTTCACTGTAAAATTCATTTTTTAATCCCAGGAAATACATGAGTGGCGCAAGATAAAAGGCCGGATATTCAAGTTTCGCCCTAAAAGTGAGGCTTGGATTTATCAAAAGAGTAATCCCTCTGTTACAGCTTATCCAGATTGCCACAAAAACAAAATAAAGGGAAAGATAGAGCAGACTATGTTCAGGCTTATTTCCCTCTCTTCTTACCATAGCAACAAACCAGACTAGAACCCCCATTATAAGCAATATAAGTACAGTCAATATATCATGAAAATGAATTCCCATGTTATATCTGTACATTCCAAGTCCATTACATACTAAAAGATTATGGAGATGCCTTACTTCCCCATCTTCCATTGCTTTTAATTTTATAGTAATTTCATGGCCTGCAAAATCTGAAGGAAGTTCTATCATAAGGTAACCATATCCATAAAGACTTTTTCCTTCCACATCAGATTTATATATTTCTTTTCCATCGAAATATGCTGTAAGAATTACGCTTGAAACCTCTATATAGATCTGTGGATCCCTGATATCTTCACCCTTTAATATGGTGCTGAATGAAATCTCTTCACCCTTTTTTAAAGGCTCCATAATAAGATCAGAGGCCAGATTTAACTCAATTGTTTTCCCATGGTAATTTATAGTATACGGATTGTCCTGATCCACTCTGACAGTATCCGCATTCTGATTTTTCACAATATAATGAATAACATTTACAAAAAACATCAGCCAGAGGATAACCGCTATGGGAACTATAATCTTGATGTTACTATATTTATTCCCCTTATTCACTGCAAGACACCCCGCCTTCTACAACTAAAAATCCCTCTTAACAGTAACAAGCCTTCTTAATCTCAAAAAAAGACTGGTGGAAAATGATTTTCTCACCAGCCTTTTCCAGCTTCTATTTTACTAAAACTAGTTCTTCTTTACAAGAAGAGACTTACCTGTCATTTCTTCAGGCTGTTCCATACCCATAACCTCGATAAGTGTTGGAGCTATATCACAAAGAGCACCGCCTTCGCGAAGTGTATAGTTCTCATCATAATTATAGAGAATGAATGGAACAGGATTTGTTGTATGAGCAGTATGTGGAGCACCTGTCTCATAATTTACCATCTGCTCACAGTTACCGTGATCTGCACAGATAAAGAGAACACCATCTGCCTCTTTAACTGCCTTTGCTGCTTCACCAACAAATGTATCTACTGCTTCAACAGCCTTAACAGCTGCATCGATAACACCAGTATGTCCAACCATATCAGGGTTTGCAAAGTTAATGATGATAACATCATACTCGCCTGATGCAATTGCCTCATTTAATTTAGCGCTTACTTCTGGTGCACTCATTTCAGGCTGAAGATCATATGTAGCTACAGCTGGTGAATTAACAAGGATGTTGCTCTTTCCTTCGAGTTCCTCTTCCTTACCACCATCAAAGAAGAATGTTACATGAGCATACTTCTCTGTCTCAGCAAGTCTGAGCTGCTTAAGTCCCTTTGCTGCAAGGAACTCACCAAATGTATTTACGATTTCTTCCTTCTTAAATGCTACATTCTTATTAGGAACTGACTCATCATAATCCTTGAAGCATACGAAGCAGAGTGGCATAAATCCATTTGCTCTCTTAAGAGATGCAATGTCTTTTGAATTTGAAGCATCCTTACCAATGTTTTTGATATCTTCATCGCTATAGCAGAATGCCTTTGTAAGTTCACGAGCTCTGTCAGGTCTGAAGTTAAAGAAGATAACTGAATCATTTGCTTTAACTGTAGCAGTAGCCTTACCCTCAGCATCTGTGATAACTGTAGGAACTACGAACTCATCCGTCTTATCATTATCATATGAAGCCTGAACTGCTTCAACCGGGTCAGCTGCCTTAACGCCTTCGCCCTTAACAAGAGCATCATAAGCGAGCTGTACACGGTCCCAGTTATTATCTCTATCCATTGCATAATAACGACCTGAAATTGAAGCTACCTTACCAACTCCGATCTCTGCCATCTTATCAACTAACTGCTGTACGAAATCCTTACCTGATGCAGGAGGTGTATCTCTTCCATCAAGGAATGGATGAACATAAACTCTGTCAAAATTCTCTCTCTTGCAAAGCTCAAGTAATGCATAGAGATGTGTATTGTGGCTGTGAACACCACCATCTGAAAGAAGTCCCCAGAGATGAAGATCCGAGTTGTTCTTCTTACAATTATCAATCGCTTTAAGAAGTTCTTCGTTCTTGAAGAAATCTCCGTCTTCAATACGCTTTGTGATAAGTGTGAGATCCTGGTAAATGATCCTACCAGAACCGATATTCATATGACCAACTTCTGAGTTACCCATCTGTCCATCTGGAAGTCCAACTGCAAGCCCTGAAGCATTACCCTTAACGAAAGGACACTCAGCCTCAAGCTTATCAATATTTGGAGTCTTTGCAATAAATGCTGCATTGCCTTCTGTTTTATCAGAAATTCCAAATCCATCAAGTACCATTAATACTACTGGTCTCTGTTTCATATATTTTTCTCCTTAAAAATTATAGTTTACCTTTTATAACTGCTAAAAAAATCTATCTTTTTTAGCCCAATAAAGTATAACATAGATAACAAAAGAATCAATTGATTTTTACAAACTGATTTTTCTCTTCGCTATATCCATATCCTGCATTTTTTAATTTATCAAGCACTGTCTCTTTGTCCCACATATTGGCAAAGATTAGCTCATCAAATGAAGGATATTTGTCTCTAAGTTGCGTGTTTATAAGGCTCATAAGCATTATTGGATCTGATGGAATACTCATTTTAACTCCTTAATTATAATATTTTTCATTATTTTCAAATGTTTCCTGCCAGATTACATTATTTAAACTGTACTTACCATTTTTCTTAACTGCCCAGCCAACTCTTGTTTCTCCTGTAACAGCATCTATAAGGCAAACTGCCACACCAAGTGATCCATCATTATCATTAACATTCATCTTATATTTTGCTTTACTTGTAGGAGTTGCTGTGCCGATATTACCAATTATGTCTATCTTTTCTTTTGTTGTTGATACTGGAGCATCTATCTTTAAGTCTGATGCATTATCAAAATAGAATACCATAAACTTTTTATGACCGCTCCAGAGCAAATTTCCTTTTGGCTCTCCAGATGCTACTGAACCCTTTTTTTCAGCATAGGAATCCTCTCCTCTATAGCAATCCTGATATTTTTTCTTGCTGTTTTTTATATTTTTTGCACCTGTATCAGAAAATTTTTCTATGTACATATTATAATATGTCATAGCAGATGCTTTTATCTCTGAAAGCTGAGCCTGATCTTTTGCGAATCTTGACTTTTTGATGTATCTGACTACCGCCAGTGATGTTAATGTTGACAAAATTACTATAATCGTTGTGATTACAAGTAATTCAATAAGAGAATAACCACGGTTATCAACGCGCAGCTTTCCCTTCATTTTGCTTGAGTTTCTCATAAGTAACTCCTCCCTTATTTATTAAATTTGCGTGTTCCCCCGTTATCACGGCTTCTTGTGTGTAATATAATTATAAAACATCCTTGATAAAAATCAAAGAGTACATAATTATCATTCTTTTTTTATTTTTAACCTTTTTTACTTTTTAACATGGGCATTAACTACTCGAGTTAATAAAAAAGAACAGGCGATCAGAAAGACCGCCTGTTCTTTTGGTAATATCCGGTAAAATATAGTTTTTTCAACTATATATTTTTTTCATCCCCGATAGGTTTTTAAGCTACCGGGAACCACACACACACAAACTTTAAAGGAAGTTTAACCTATATATATGTTAAGGACACTAGATCCTAAACACCAATTTAATTATATCTACCTATAGTCAAAAGCACCGGTTCCTTCTTCATCCTGCCAGATAACGCTCTGAAGGTCGTAATACTTATACTGACCATTTACAAAATAAAGATTCCAACCTACTCTTGTTTCTCCTGTTTCTACATCAAGTAAGCAGACTGCAACGCCCTGTCTGTAAAGACTTCTGTCAGCACCATTTTCACCATTCTTCCACTTATTCAACTTATAGCTGCATTTACTATAGGTTGCTCCACCCAATTTATTTATGCTCTTTACTACGTTTCCCGAACCACCTGTACTTGTATCACCTTTATCATTTGGTGGATCGATCTGTATTGCTCCGCCAGGATCCATATAAAAGCATATATATTTGTGGTTTCTACCATTCTTATCAGCCGGCCAAATATTCTTATTTCTTTCTGCATTTTCTTGTGCAGAACTGCCTCCGCGCACAACATCTTTATAGCGCATTACTTGTTTGTTGCCATTTCCATCAACATATTCGATTTTCCAGGAAGTCTTCTTACCTTCCATATTCAGATTATAATATGCAACTGAAGCAGATCTTACACTGTCAAGCATATTTGCATCTGTAGCATGTCTTGATTTTCGAATATATCTTACAACAGAGATTCCAACTGCTGTAGAAAGGATTGCTATGATTGTGACGATAACCAACAACTCAATTAAGCTATAGCCCTTGTTTCCAAATTTTTTCATAATTCTCACCGTTTATAAAAACCATTAACAACTTCATTAACTTTTTTTATCTTAATTCTCCGGTAACGTTTTTGCAATGGTAACGTTACCGGTTTTGTGGGAATTTTTTTGTGCAATTATAACAATATTTAAACTTTTTTTGTTTTTGAGCCCGAAATATTTCTCTTATAGTCAGTTTTGATCAATTTCTGTCATTTTTTATCAGTTTCTATTATTTTATTCTTCTTCCTGATCATTAATCATCATCAAGCTGTTTACAATGTTTATTATTGATCTCTTCAACCTTTTTTACTCTGTTACGATATTTTTCCTGCATCAAAGGTTCAGTAGTCATCCAGACCTTAACAGTTTCCTCAGCCATCAAGCCTCCAATGATCTTAGCTCCAAGGCAGAGTACATTGGAATCTGTATGTTCTCTGGCAAGTCTTGCACATAACGGATCCTGACATACAGCCGCATAAATACCATATATCTTATTCGCTATAAGTGCACTTCCATATCCCACACCATCTACAAAAATGCCTCTGTCGCATTCACCTTTTGCAACAGCTAAAGCTGCAGGATAAACAAAATCAGACAGATCACATGAATTTTCATCATAGCTTCCATAATCTACAACTTCATGTCCCATTGACTCTAGATATTTTTTTATGGAATTTTTCATTGCTGTACCTGCATGATCATTTGCCATAGCAATCTTCATAAAAAAACCTCCGATCTAATCTTGTCTTCTAACGTCATACAAGTATTATATCAGAGGTAGTTTTTTATATGTTTGAACTTTTGGTTAATTATTCAAAATCATGGTCTCCCATATGTCCGTCTCTATACATAGAGAATTTTTCCATAGGATATTGTCTTAAGTTTTCTAATACTTTTCTTCTGTCTGCAGCCTGTAATAAACCTTCTCTTGCTCTTGTGATCTCAACTTCCGTCTTATGTTTTGAAGGTCCGCCTACACAACCTCCGGAACATACCATTCCTTCAATAAAATCTTCTGGAAGTTTTCCAAATTTAAGCAGGGTAAGTGTTTTCTTGCATTCATCTCCTCCTGCCGCTTTCTTTAACTTAATCTCAGATGTGTCGATTCCTCTTTCCTGCATACATTCCATAACAGCATTAGCAACTCCACCGGATGTAGCAAAACGCTTACCCCATACTGATGCTTCCTGGTAACTATTGTCCACTGGCTTAAGTTCCATATCCTTTGATCTAAGTAAGGCTCTAAACTCACCATATGTCATTACATAATCTGCATTATCAGGAACTGACTTATCCTGTGATTCTGCCTTCTTTGCAATACATGGACCGATAAATACTGTTATGCAGCCTGGATTTGTAGCCTTAAGATATCTTGAAATGGCACACATAGGCGATACAGTAGTAGACATATTTTCCTTATACTGATCAGGGAACTGTTTTCTTAACATATTGATGAAAGCCGGACAGCAGGATGTTGTCATCTTTCTTCCTTCTTCAAGAGCTTCTGACCATTCCTTAGCTTCATAAGCTGCAGTCATATCTCCACCAAGTCCAACCTCAACCATGTCATAAAAACCCATTTCCTTTAAAGCGGCCTTTATTGAAGCCATAGTTATATCTGCACCGAACTGGCCTTCGGTAGCTGGCGCACACATCGCGATAACTTTTTTACCAGCCTTTATCTCTCTGATTATATCTACAAGATATGATTTAGATGATATGGCGCCGAATGGACAGGCATGGATGCAATGTCCACACTGAACACATTTACTTTCATCAATCTTACAGATTCCATTTTCATCATAAGTAATGGCTCCTGTAGGGCAAGCCTTTTTGCATGGTCTCTCAAGATGAGCAATCGCTGAATATGGGCAGGCCTGGGCACATTTTCCACATTCACGGCACTTTGAAGGATCAATATATGATCTGTCTCTTCCTGTTGAAATGGCACCAAAACTGCATGAATTCTGGCAGGCCTTACCTACACAGAGACGGCAGTTATCTGTAACTGCATAAGCTGAAATAGGGCATTCTTCACAGGCCGGCTCAAGTATCTGAATAATGTTATCTGACTGCTTATCAGGATCTGCTGTTGGACAAAGTCCCTCACAAAGTCTGATCCTCTGACGTACAAGTTCTCTCTCCTTATAGATACAGCATCTATAATTTGCCTTTGGCCCCGGAATAATCTTATAAACAAGCTCTTCCTTTGCCTCTTCAGTAAGGTTATCATCCCAGGCAAGTCTTGCAACTTCCTCTATTATCTTATGTTTTAAATGTACTATTCCTTCATCGTTAGTTATCATTTTTGCTTCCTTTCAAGTTCTATTATTCTGCAGCCCTTAAAATTTCCTGCTGTGTGATCTGAAAAAATTATAGTTTTTTCCTCATTTTTTTTCATTATATATTTATAGGCTTTTTCTCTCATATCCGGATCAAGCCCTGTAAATGGCTCGTCCAATATAAGGATCTTAGCTCCTATGATACTTGCTCTTATCAGTTCTACTCTTCTTTTTTCCCCGCCGGACAACTGACTTACCTTTTTAGAAAAGACTTCATAAGGCAAAAGTTCTGATAGTTCTTTTTTTATATACTCGATTGCTTCTTTTTTATCATTTAAACCCAGTCTCTTTTTATCTTCATTATTTAACATTATATAAATATTATCTACCGGATCTAGATCATTAAAAAGTCTGATATCCTGAAAAACTGCGGCTATCCTGTCGGCTTTACAATCAATACTTCCCTCGTCAGTTTTCTCTAACCCCATAATTATAGCAAGGACAGTAGATTTTCCAATCCCGGAATCGCCCGTAATAACAACCTTTTCAGCCTTTTTTATTTCAAAAGAAAGGCCATCTATCACCACATTTCCATTATATGTTTTTTTGATATTTCTAGCTACTATATTCATGATAATTTCCTCAATATATATATCACAAACTTCTCCAATAAATATGAGATCAGTACTATGACCAGCGTCCATGCAAATAATCTGTCAGTCTCAAGACTTACCTTTGCCCGGTAGAGTCCATTTCCAATTGTATTTAAGGGCTGTCCTATAAGTTCCGCCGCTATCCCGCTTTTAAATCCCATGCCTATTGCAAGTTTAAGGGAACTTATCACAGTTTCTTTTATCTGTGGCCATATCATAAATCTTATTTTTTTCAGAAGACTCATCTTATATAAATCTGCCAGTTCTTTAAGGCCCTTGTTAAGATTAAGGAGCGCTCCTAAAAGAGGGATATATATCAGCGGAAATCCCACCATAAGGCATATAAATAACGATACGTTTTTATTTCCTGCCCAGATTAAAAGGATTATCACAAAGCTTGCTACTGGTATGCTCTTTAAGACTGATACCAGCGGGGCCATAAACTCTCTGAAAAGTCTTATCTTATATGAGAGGGCTGCAAATGACACTGCAAAGATAAAAGCACTTAAAATCCCTGCTATTATCCTTATTTGCGTGTTTATTATCGCAAAATAAAAAAGACGGTCACCACAAAGGCTTATCAATGCCTTTATTGTTTCATATGGCCCGGCAAGCAGGATGTCATTCGATACAAGCATCGAAAGGCCCTGCCATATTAGAAGCCATATAAAAATGATAACCATCTTTTTTTTCATATTATTTCCGTTTAATCTTTTTTCTTTCTTTATGATTATTAAATTGCTGTTAGTATTTATTATTTTACAGGCAAATATCACTACTATATTTACGCTATTATGCTATTAAATACCGCTGCTTCTTTTCACGCTGTTATGCTATTAAATACCGCTGCTTCTTTTCACGCTGTTATGCTATTTAGCTCCGCAACTATAATATCACTCCACTACATAATAGAAGTCATCCTGTGGAAGGCTTCCACCTACTGATGATGGGTCTGCATTATAGAGCACTGATAAATAGCCTTCTAAGGCGCGCTTCATATTTTTTCCTGTTATGCAGACAATATTACATTCTGGTAAAGCTTTTTCAGCAATCTGCTTTTTTTCGATTATACCATATTCCGCAACAAGATTTGCAGTGTTCTGGGTATCATTTTCTGCCGCACTAGCGCTTCCCATATGTTCCTGTAAGAAGTCTTCCACAAGATCCATATTGTCCATTAAGAAATCTTTTCTTACAACAGTAACGCCTGTAAGAAGCTGTGAATTACTATCAACTTTTTCCCACTCGTCTGTAAGAGAAAATGCTGTTTTAAGATCCGGATTCTGAGCTTCTGCGACTGTAACAAATGGCTGAGGAAGCACTGCTATAGCATTCTTATCTTCTTTTAAGATTGCAGCGATCTCGGAAGCTTCTGACTTAAATTCCAGAGTACAATCAGTAATTTCATTTTTTTCAAGAAGAT
>CAMKMR010000004.1 GCA_946413945.1 uncultured Lachnospiraceae bacterium
ATTCAGAAATATATTTATAGATAGTTGGGAAAAGCCATAAAGCATCATCTGCTCTATAAGCAGGATGACCAGTTGCTCTTACATATGATTCATCATCAGGTGTGTCTTCATTGCCCGGATCATGAGTAAATTTAACCAGTGGAAGTCCTCCTCCATTATCAACCTGAGCTGAAAGCATAAAACGGATCTTCTCCTTAGCCATCTCTGGCTTAAGATGGATAACACCCTGAATATCCTGAACAGTATCACGGTAACCATAACCGTTACGAAGTCCGCAATATACAAATGATGCTGCCCTCGACCAGATAAATGTCATAAAGCAGTTATACGCATTCCATGTATTGATCATTGTATTAAAATCTGCATCCGGTGTCTTAACCTGAAGTCCTGAGAGTCTGTCTTCCCATTCATTACGGATCTCAGCAATTTCCTTATCGCATACAGCCTTAACATCATCATAATCAGAAAGGATTGCTGCAGCTTCCTTTGAATAATGCATACCTAAAAGAAATGCCACTGTCTTTTTTTCTTTTGCTTTAAGGATTATCTTTGTTGAAAGAGCACCACAGTTATATTCATTGAAGCCTTCAACATTTCCTAAATCACCGTTTTCAACAGCAAGCGGATTGCCATATCTTCTTCCTGCTCCAAGGAATGTATCTCTGTCTCCTGTAAATGAATCTACCTTTGCTCCTACAAGACCGAAGAACCTCTTTGTAACTACCTTCTTATCAACTTCCTCATCCTGTGAATCAAGGTTTCCATGAAGGATATGCATGATCCTGTTATCTTCAAATTTAGTTCTTGTGATAAATCTTGAATACTGAAGATTAACCTGATCCTGTTCATAATTATCATGATTTGTAAATTCAGCATAACCGGTAATTGTAAGATCTCTGTCGCTATCAGAATCATTTATTACTGTAAGTTCCCAGACTTCATATGTCTTATCCTTTGGAACATAATAACTTGCTTCTGCCTTAATACCCTTATATTCAGTCTCAAATATTGAATATCCAAGGCCGTGACGGACACTGTTCTTAAATGTATCCAAGTCTTTACATACCGGCTTCCATGATACTGACCAGTAATCCTTATCCACATTATCTCTTATATAGAGATATCTTCCTGGCTCATCAAGCCCATTAAATACATAACGAAGGATTCTTCCATCTGCTCCAGACTTTCTAAAGCTGTATCCTCCTGCATTTCCTGAAATAAGTGCACCATATTCTGGTGATCCAAGATAGTTTGCCCAAGGCGCTGGTGTATCAGGTCTTGTTATAACATACTCTCTTCTTTCATCATCAAAAAAACCGTAATTCATATAGTCCTGTCTTCCTTTCCTTTGTTTTCGTGTGTTGTTGTGTGGTGTGTTCACCTTTTTTGATTATATCCTATTATTTAATCAAGTACCACTTCTATAACGTTCCCGTTTGAAGAAAGTTGCTCAATTTTTTCTCTTGGTATGATTACTTTTTCCTTATCAAACTCTATTTCTTTATCATTAAACATAAGACGGCTGATCTTATATTCACCGGCATCAAGCATTTTCTCATTTATATAATCAACTCTTATCTTCTTTCCAGCAAATACAAGCGAGATTGAAGCTTTGCCCTTTTGATCAAACTGTTCCTTAACAAGTCCCGGTTCAATTAAAAGATCACCATAAGAACCTCTTACACCAAAAACTTTTGTAACCATCGTCATAAGATACCAGCTTGCTGCTCCAGTAAGATAATGATACATCCCCCTTCCATCTGCCCTGAAATATTCAGGTATTCCCGGATAGATCTTAGAAGTATCAAAATCTATAGCAGTATCAGCCAGCGCCTGCAATGCCTTATAACCCTCTTTATAAAAACCCTGTCCATAAAGAGCAGCGGCATACATTACTGCCATATGTGAAAAGACAGCTCCATTTTCTTTTTCACCATAAGCAAAACCAAACATTCTTCCCATATCCAGCTTTACTTCATGGAAATCTGTATTAAGTCTGTAACCACCGATTTCCTTTTTATAAAGATATTTATCTGCCGCCTTGCATATCTGCTTCGTCTTTTCCTTATCAGCAGTCTTACTCATTATTGCAAATACCTGACCAGTAAGCATCATGCGGGCATCCTCGCCATTTACTCCAGCTCTTTCAACAGCTCTTCCATTATTATCATAGTAACTGTTAAACCAGCCAAGGCCCTCTTCTTCCTGTATCCATTCCTGGTCCACGATAGCTTTCATAAGGCTGTCTTTTTTCTTTTCTAATATTTTTGCCAATCTTAATGTATCTATATCTTCCTTCTTTCCAGAAACATTGTGTTTAACCGCTGTAAGATAATCCTTTAAGACTTTCTTTTTATCCTCTATACTTAAGCCATTATCATCATCAGAAAGCAGCATATTAAGCTCTTTTAACAAGCTGATCTTCCTTATCCCCATCTCATCCATCTTATAAAGCAGCTGCGACAGATCATAAAGATTTCCAGCGTACGCAGCTGAAAATGCCACGCTCTCTCCTCTGTCAGCCGCCATATCAAGGGCATCATTCCAATCGGCTCCACGAAGTCTAAGCATTCCATGCTCTCCAACTTCATAATATGATGTTAAATGTTCTACTAAAAGATGTTCAAAAACACTGGCGTAATAAATATCTCCGGTCTCAGTCTTAAGAAGAGTTCCATCTTCCTGCTTCCACTCTTCATCTATGGCTTCTGCTCTTAAAGCCTGGGCGTCTTTAAAATATGGTGCCATTTCAGAAAGGAGCGAAAAGTCTCCTGTCTGATCCAGATAAAAAAGTATAGTCTTAAGAGGCCATACCCCATGATCCATCCAGACACGGGCAATACCATTTCTATCTGCTATAAATTCTCCCGGCTTTGACCCTATTATTGTTGCATTAGTTCCATCAATTCTTACGCCTCGGATATTATTGAGAAGCTTTCCTCTGACATCAGAAGGATCCATAATAAGAAGCGAAAGACAGTCCTGCCAAAGGTCTCTCCAGCCGCGGCCTCCCCTTCCATAATCATGATAAGGAAGGAAACTGCAGCCATATATAGCTCTAAGGAAAGGCTGAAAGCTTACCCATTTGAGGAAGTTGTCATATTCTGCTGATGATGTTTTAAAATCAACATTTGCCTTTTCTTTCCAATAAGCAGTTGTCCCAAGAAAAGCCTCCCCTGCCTTAAGAAAACTGCCATACTTTGTTGTAATCTTGGAAACCTCATCGTCATCATCACTTATTCCCATCATAATTACATAGTTAGCTGTTTCTCCTGATGCAAGTTCTTTATTTTTAAAGCAGATCACCCCACATGCTTCACGACCCTCATAAGCTGCCCCGGCCTTATCCATATTATCAAGCCCATCTTTTTTATAGATTGCTGCAGGATGTGTAAAACTTCCTCCTTCACCTATAAATCTTTCAACTGTCGGTATAAATCCTTCTGCTTTCTGGTTATCGCCCTCACATCCAAACACATAATAACTTGTGTTATTTACTCTATGTCCTCTTTCGTCAAATGACATAGTTGGCTTTACGATAATCCCATCTTCACAAACAGAGATCCTATGAAGCATAGAAGTAACATTTCTATGATCTCTTATATTATCCGCACTTCTTCCATAGATTGGAACAGCTGATACAGCTCTAAAATCAAGTTTTTCCTTACCATTATTTGTTATCCTTACCAGCATTATTTCAACATTATCATCATATGGAACGAATGATGTTACCACGGCTTCTAAATTCAGATCTTTACTGATCCTTTTTTGGCTATGCCAAAGAAATCCTGCTGTAACTTCACTTTCATCCTCTTTATCTGTAAATTTATCCAGCTCTGCGGATGCTGACGCTCCCGTTGCAGACCATGGCATTTTTCCATCTGCAAGTATCCAGAAATTTCTGCTACTGCGATTATTATGAAGATTCTCTGCACTAACCGGCTCCAGCAAAAATGATTCCTGATCAATTTTTGCATCTCCTCCAAAATTTGGAGTTACGCAGCTCTTAAGTCCTTTCTCGCTGGCGATAGGAAAAAAAAGATAATTATAATCTTCTGCCCTTTTTAAGCTAAATGTTCCATCTCTATCTAATACATTTATCCTGCTCATAAATCCTCCGAACTATTTTTTAGACTAAGATACTAAATCCCTCTTTAAATCTATATCAAAATCATTAAGCGCTTGTCAGATTCATGCTCTACATTTCTGCCAAAAATATGAAGATTTTGCCCTTACTTTACAGCCTTTTATCTATATTATATCCAGCAAGCTAATTCAGTTTAAATAATCCATCTTAACTTTGACCAGCTGATATCAGTTTAAGTAATCCATCTTAACTTTGATCAGCTAACATCAGTTTAAGCAACCCATCTTAACTTTGACCAACTGATATTACTTCCAATATCCGAGTTCGATTCCCTTCTCGTATACTGCCACTGCCTGCACATAATATCCATAAGAAGAAAAATGCGTCCAGTCGCTTCTAAGTGAATCCGGTATTATCCCTAATTTAAGTTCCTCTTCTTCTTCAACTGTAGGATAAAGGCCACAAAGAAGCATCCCTTTTTCTAAGATATATCTTCTCATATTTATAAAATGATCCCCGAATTCAGCTTCCAGAGCCATATCCCAGATCGTTTCAGAAATGTAATTATAAAAAACATCTTTCCTTATAGACCCATCATTTATTTTATTTTGAACGCTTTCAAAAAATTCTGCCTGAGCTCTGACATTAACATCTGCGGAGCACTGTGGATCATCTGTATCTCCGATTATTATATAATCCTCACAGCCTGAATGCTCTATCATGGCCCTGTATTGTCCGACAAGGATTGAATAGTCATTATACCATCCGCCATTACTGCCTATCTCTAATATGAGTATATCTCCAGGATGTTTTTTCCCTTCATCGATAAATTCCTGCTTAATATACTGCTCACGAGGTCCTGTATAATCAAAACCTGCCGGCTTACTTCCATCATTTACTGTCTTCATCGCCTTAACGAATTCAGCACTCTGAGGCACCGTTAATGCTCCCTGCATTATAGCTATTTCTTCAGAAGTAGCACCTGGGATCCCGAAATTATAAGTCTTAAGTCCCGTAAGTCCTTCTAATATTTCTGGATAAGAGAGCCCTGAAATATCATAGACAACTCCTCTTATCGCCACCTGTCCATCAGCAGAGCCATTCCCCGCTGTCATACTGTCTCCCCAGCATACTATCTCTCTATTATCATTCTCATCAGCATTATTCATAAGATAAGAAAATGGAATCGCCTCATCAATTTCTAACGTCTGATCTTCACAGCTGTTCCATTCACTTTCTTCATCCTTATCCAACGCTTTTTTTCCTCCATTATTGCAGCCAAACAAAGAAGATATCAGGCTAAGAACAAGAAGCTTTCCCGCAAAAAAATGTCTTTTATTTCTTCTTTTTTTTAATTGCTTATTTCGTTTTTTTATTAGCTTATTCCTCTTTTTATCATTCATATCTTTTAGCTCACTCACCATTTTTTTCTTTTAAGGCGGGTATAACAAAACACCGTGGCCCAGCATTTCATCTTTAGGAAGGCAAATAAAAACGCCACCCAGATATGCTTTGATTATAGCATACCGGGTGGCATTTTTATATTTGTGAATGAATAAGATTAAACCATTTTATACAGACACTCGATTTTATCCGTATTATTTATACTTCTTCTACATAGTTTATAAAATCTAATCCATTTAACTCAGTTATAAGTTTTATGTGGGATTGCTTTTTCTCGAAATCCATATCTATAAGAAGTGCTACATCCGTTGGTCTAAGTGGCTTCTCCTTACTCTTTGTCATACTGCTGATCTTATAATTATTATCAGCGATCCATGACAGTAGCTTCTTTACTCCGCCATCCTGATCAGTTTCAACATAAAGACTCATGTAACGGCTCTTGCCTTCAACGGCATTGCTAAGCTGCAGAAGAACTATATTAGCAAGCATGATAAGTAAGAAACATGAAACACCTACTATCATATATCCTGCGCCTATCGCCATGCCCATACAAGCTGTAACCCATAATGTTGCCGCAGTTGTAAGTCCTTTTATCTGTTTTCTTCCTGTTACAAGGATAGTACCGGCCCCAAGGAAGCCTATTCCACTTACTACCTGTGCAGGTATTCGACCTATATCACCTTTTACATCTGGAAAATATGCCAGATACACATTAAGCGCCGATGCAACTGCTGCCCCAAGACTAACAAGTGCGAATGTTTTAATTCCGGCACTATGTCTGGTAACGATTCTTTCCCATCCAACAAGACAACCAAAGAACATTGCCATAAATAATCTTATTACAACAGCCATATCATTGGTGCTTTGTAAGAACTCGATCACTTTAAATGCATTCATACGCTTCTAGCCTCATATTACAGTGCGTAAAGAGTATTATCCTCAAAATGAAGGTATACCTGATCACCAACATTGTAAATGTGCTTGTTCTTTGGATTGAACTCCTGCATCTTAACAATAGTCTCACCAACTCTTACATAATAATCCTGGTAAGCACCCATGAAGCATGAATATTCAACCACACCTCTGATCTGACCAAACTCATTAAGATTTGCACCTTCTGGTCTGATTACTACGCTACATTTAGCACCTGGATTTAAATCTCCAGTAGCGCACTGTACTTCAGTTCCATCAATAACTACTATATTCTTTGACTTAACACATCCATCAAGGAAGTTACATTCACCAATGAAGTCAGCTACGAACTTATTCTTTGGATTGTAGTATGCTTCCTTAGGTGTAGAAATCTGTTCAACATTACCATTGTTCATGATGATGATCTGATCTGAGATAGCCATAGCTTCACTCTGATCATGTGTAACGTAAATAGCTGTGATACCAGCCTTCTGCTGGATTCTTCTGATCTCAGTTCTCATTGTTACTCTGAGCTTAGCATCAAGGTTTGAAAGAGGCTCGTCGAAGAGGAGAACACCTGGTTCAATAACAAGGGCTCTGGCAAGAGCTACTCTCTGCTGCTGACCACCGGAAAGCTGGTTAGTTTTACGGTTTTCCATACCTTCAAGGCCAACAAGTTTAAGAATATCTGTAACCTTTTTCTGAATCTCTGCTTTGTCCATATTACGAAGCTTAAGACCATAAGCTACGTTATCAAAGATGTTGTAATGTGGAAGAAGCGCATAGCTCTGGAAAACCATCGCTGTATCACGCTTATTAGGTGTAAGCTTATTGATAGGCTCAGCACCAAGATAGATCTCACCTTCGTCTGGGCTTTCAAAACCAGCGATCATACGAAGAGTTGTTGTCTTACCACAACCAGATGGTCCAAGTAAAGTAACAAAGCTACCTGGTTCAATGTAAATATTAGCATCTTTTACTGCATAGAATTCTTTTCCTGTCTTAGGATCTTTATATATCTTTGAAATATGTTCAAGACGAACACCTTTTTTCTTTTTTACCATTTATTTTCACCTCTTAATTCTCAGCCTTATAATGACGGCTTGTTCCAAAATGTTTGATTACAAAGTTCATGATAAGTACAGAACCATAAGTTATTATGATAAGGATTGTTGCGAATGCACAAGCAATACCGTATGATCCTTTTTCAGCTAACTCATTGATCTGAACTGTGATAAGAAGATATGATGGAGTAACGAGAAGAATGATAGCACTGATAGCTGTGATACTTCTTACGAATGCTGTTACGAAACCACTAAGGAAGCTATCCTTGATAAGTGGAAGTGTTACAGTCATAAATACCTTGAAGCTGTCAGCACCCATGTCATATGCTGATTCTTCGATACTCTTATCAATCTGTCTAAGAGCTGCAATACCAGATCTTGTTCCTGTTGGAAGGCTTCGTACGATAAATACGATTACAAGGATTGCTCCTGTACCGTAGAGACCCTGAAGAAGACCTGTTCCAAAAATACCACCAGAGAAACCTCTGATATATCCAATACCAAGAACAGTTCCTGGAACTGCCATGGCAAGCATTGATACTACTTCAATAAATCCTTTAGCTTTGAACTTTCTCTTAACAACGAGGTAAGAGATGATCATTGAAAGAAGGGCTGTTATTGGAGCTGCGATAAGTGAAAGGATAAAGCTGTCTTTAAATGCCTTGAATCCCTTATATCTTGTAAATACCTGACCGAACCACTTAAATGTAAGATGGAAATCATATCCCCAAGTCTTAAACAATGCACCAAATGGAACGCAGATGTACATCATGATTACGAAAAGTGCAAGTGTTGAGCAAAGAATGATAAGTGGAATCTTAACACTCTTATCACTGATAAGCATACGCTCTCTTGAAGCTTTTCCTGAAAGAGTAGCTGTACTCTTTGCTTCAAGATAGAATTTCTGAACTACAAACATTACCAGTGTTATTGTAAGAAGTACAACCGCCATTGCAGCTGCGCCCTGCTTATCATAAGCACCTGTGATCTGAAGATAAATGTTTGTTGCAAGTGTATCATATGAACCACCGATAATCATTGGGTTAGCAAAGTCGGCGATTGATTCAATGAAAGTTACAAGGAATGCATTTCCAAGTCCTGGAAGGATAAGTGGAAATGTTACTGATGTGAATACTTTAAGTCTTGTAGCACCCATATCTCTGGCTGCTTCTTCAAGTGAAGGATCGATGTTCTTAAGAAGACCTCTGAACATCATATAACAAACTGGGAAGAATGTAAGTGTCTGAACTATTGAAATTCCCCAGAAACCATAAACGTTATTATCGTAAATGTGTAATAAAAATCTTGTGATGATACCAGCTTTACCAAAAAGCATGATCATTGAAAGCGAAAGCACAAATGGTGGTGAAACAACTGGAAGCATTGAAACTAATTTAAATAAGCCACCGATGAATTTTGAGCGAACATTTACATATACTTCAACATATGCAAATAATAAACCTATTAATGATGAAGCAATACCTACTAAAAAGCCTACCTTTAAAGTATTTGTTATCGCTCTTCTAAAACTACCCATTTCAAATATTCTCTTGAAAGTATCAAGTGTAAGACCATTTTCAGATACGACACTGTCTACTAAAAGAATTGCAAGTGGATAGAGAATAAAAACTGTTAACAGAACTACTAAAAGCACGATGGTTGTCATCATTATTGGATCTCCCATCAGCTTTTTTCTGTCAAGGGTGGCACTCTGACTCTTTGCCATTCCTATCTCCTCCTTAAATTTATATGTTGTTTATTGATACTGTTTTTTTTGTTTAGATAAAAGATTTTTTAGATAAAAGAAGCGGATGTTTTTTCTTTCACCCGCCCCTTTTAATTAAGTCAATGATTATTCTGTCTTGAAACGATCGTCTGCTGCATTGCCAAGTGCATTCATAACTTCTTCAACATACTTTGTTGTGTTATTCTTTGCATCTTCGAAATCATATGGCATAACGTTCTCTGGATCAAGTCCAAATTCAGCTGCCTGTTCAGGCTGCTTGGCATTATCAATTACAAGGAACTGATAAGAGCCATTCTGTGCTGCGAGTTCTACGCAGTCTGGACTAAGTGCATATTCGATCCAAAGTCTTGCAGCATTAGGATGCTTTGTTCCTTTGAAGATAGCTGTTGCACCAACTTCAAATGAAGTTCCTGACTTAGGAATGATAAGATCAACGTTACCATATCCGTTATCTACGATCTGAGCAAGACCATCATGTAAGAATCCAATACCGATTACGCATTCGCCTGTTCCTACATTCTTTGATGGGCCTGAACCTGATTTTGTGTATACCTGAATATTCTTATCAAGATCAACAAGATACTGAATACCTTCATCATGGCCATATTTCTGGATCATTGTGTTGATTACAAGCTTAGCTGTTCCAGCTGTGTTGTAGTTTGAAAGCCAGATAAGGCCCTGATACTGAGGATCAAGGAGTTCTTTCCAATCTCTTGGCTCCTGTAATCCCATACGAGCAAGTTCATCTCTATTTACCATGAAACCAAGGATTCCTTTATAGATACCATACCAGTATCCATCTGGATCTCTGTAAGCTTCATTTGTAAGGTGACTAGCATTAATAGCTTCATATGACTCAAGAAGTCCTTCCTGAGCAGAAACATTATAAGGATCTGTTGTTCCGCCGAACCAAACGTCACCTGATGGATTTCCTTTTTCTTCTTCAATCTTTGACTGAACTTCACCAGTTGAAAGTCTCTGATATGAAACTTTTATTCCATACTTATCCTGGAAGTTCTCACATGCTGCTGCAAGATAATCATCTTCACATGATCCGTATACGATTAACTCGCCTTCAGCTTTTGCTGCTTCAACAAGAGCCTCCATCTTACTTTCGTCTGTTTCTGCCTCCTGACCAGATGCTGTTGACTGAGCCTCTGTCTTTGTTTCTGTCTTTGTCTTAGAACCACATCCAACTGCACTAAGCGCTAAAAGACCAGCCATCACTAATGCTAATTTTTTTCTCATTAACATCTCTCCTTTCTAAATTTTTCAACCCATTTCACATTCCATTATTTATGGAGTAATTTGATATATTGATAATACCTAATTTAGTTTTTTCGCTATACCCATATTTCTGTTTAATTATCCTAATTTTTGAACTGGTATCGTTTTCATATCTTTTTTTCAATACAAAAGGCTTTTTTTCGATAAAAATTTGGGAAACATATAAAAAACCCTTTATCTGCAAACATCCGTCAAATGCTTGTAAATAAAGGGTTTATATTACGTTTATAATTTTTATTATAATAAACAAATAAGGATCGTTTCTTATTTGTTTCCTGATCAAATGATCATCATTTTATAAATTCTGATGGAGAAGAATCTGTATATCTTTTAAATACTGTATTAAAATGCTTATAATCTGAAAAACCTGTAAGATCAGACACTTCATATACCTTATATTTTCCACTTTCAAGAAGTTTTATAGCCTGCTGCACCCGGTATTTATTTAAGAAGTCGAGAAAACTGGTTCCTGCTGCCTCTTTAAATTTTCGTGAAAGATAACTTGCTGATACCCCCATTTCATCTGCAAATGTTTCTATACTGATCTTTTCAGCATAATGCAGCTTAACATAATCTAATATCTGCTGAACATATTCATTATCCTTATTATTTTTCACAAAGATAGTATCCATCGCCTCTACTTTGACCGATTTTTTCTCTATCTGTTCATACTTATCTTCTTTCTCTAACTCAGTTATTATCTTAGCGATTGCTTTTTTTAATTCTTCTTCATCTACAGGTTTCATCAGATATGAAGAAACATCCAGTTCTATTGCCTGCTTTGCGTAATCAAATTCAGCATAACTGGTAAGTATTATAGACTTAAAACTGGCTACTTCTTTTGCTCTTTTAATCATTTCAATCCCATCATAGATCGGCATCATGATATCAGCAAGTACAATATCCGGCTTTAGTTCTTCAATCTTTTCTATTCCTTCCTGTCCATTTGCAGCTTCTCCTACAATTGTACAGCCCATGCCCATCCAGTCCATGGTATAGGCAATCCCTTTTCTTATTATATCTTCATCTTCAACTATCAATACTCTATACATAAAAGCCCTTCTTTTTTTACATCTCAACTTCTATTGTTACTTAAGATTATAAACTCTGCATAGTTACATTTCCTTTTTAGGAAGTTTCAGACTGACCTTAGTTCCTTCATTTTCTTTACTATTGATATCAAGTCCATAACCATCTCCATACATAAGAACTATCCTTCTATGTATGTTGTAAAGCCCATAATGATTTGATTGATTCCTTTCATTCTTCAGATTTTCCTTTATCTCCTTTAATACCTCTTCAGCAATTCCGGCCCCATCATCCTGACATACAAATATCAGCTTATCATTATGATGATAGCCTCTTATCACCACTGAAAGTTTTTCTTTTCCATTAAAACCGTATTTTACTGCATTTTCAACAAGTGGCTGTAAAAGGAGTTTAGGCATCTGACAATTCATAACATCTTTTTCAACATCAATGCTATATGAAAATCTCTTATTAAATCTTATCTGCAGGATATTAAAGTAAAATTGAAGATTATCTAATTCCTCTTTTACAGAAATCTCTTCTCTGGTTTCTCTTAATGTTACCCTTAAGATACCTGAAAGCGAAACGATCATCTTATCCGCTGCCGCTGCATCAAATCGCGCCATAAATCTTATATTATCCAACGTATTAAATAAGAAATGAGGATTAAACTGGCTTTCAAGCTGTTTAACCTGTGTAAATGCCACGTTTTCCGCAAGTTCCTTATTTTTATCCATATGTTCTTTAAGACTTGCTAACATTTCATTAAAATCATATGCAATGGTTTTAAACTCTATCGAGCTGTTTGTATCAAGCTTAGTATCAAGATCACCATTCTGGACTCTTTCAAATGCCTCTTCGATCTTTTCTATATCACTTGTATATCTCTCAGAACTTGAATCCGTACTTTTATAGGCGATTATGGTGATAGCAATAAATATAACTGTAAGGATTGCTACAAGAACACTCACAAGTATAAGGCTCTGCCCTAAAGAATTAACTGTAATAACTGTAATTCCCGAATCTGTAACAGTTTTATATGAATAATATATCTTCCCATCAATCTTCATATAACCATTTTTACTTATAATCTTGCTGTCTACCCTGCCCAGCTGATTCTGTAAAATATTGTTATTGGCCGTATACAACCAGCCATATTGATCTGTCACGAAAAGATACCTGTTTTCGCCCGGAGATACATTGGCAATAGTCGTTTTAGGAACCACATAAAATATCGCATATCTAAGCAGATTGCCCTGATAGATTCCCCTTACGACACATATATTTCCATCTATAAGAATAGTCTCAGTCTTCCCTCTGTATTTTTTCACAAAATTCCAAGGTCCCCAATTCTCATAGCCCTTTGAAACTGCAAAATCCGGAAAATAATGGACACTCGAAAAAACAGCAGATTCATCTTCTTTAAACAGCATAAGATTACCTATCTGCCCAAATTCTTTTGTCCTGTCATAAAGGATAGAATATATCACATCTCTATCCACTACCATGTCATTTTCTCTGATATTTCTTTCCATATCTTCGATCATGCCATAATAAACATCCATCCTTCTGTCAATCTCTTCAGCAATTACTTTATTGTCCCTTGCATTAAATGAAGCTGTAAATGTTATCCAAGCGACAGAAAAGAGCAGTATAGCTGCAGTAACTATCGATGCGACGGGTACAAGTGAGAACCTGATAAATGTTCTTCTTATATTTTCTTTAAAAGATCCTATTTCTTCATTCATCCATCTTCTCCATAAAAATGTTTTCAAACTTTTCTATCCACTTGTCCTTATTCTCTATTACATATTCCTTATCAGCTGTCAGGTTTTCAATCTGATTGTCGGAAATAACCAGACTTGAAGGATCCACATCCCTTCTGACGCTTCGTCTTCCAAGAACACAGGCCATATAATTCTGAGTATGCTTTGAAGTCATAAAATCAACAAATTTCTTGGCATTTTCCAGTCTCTTGGAATTTTTATTTATACATATGGCATCCGGAGTTGATATAACTCCTTCTTTCATATATTTTACGCTTATATGTTTTTCATTTTTTATCATAGTCACAGCCGCTTCTTCAAAAGTAAGTCCCACGACATACTCTCCATTTGCAACACCTTCATAAACCTGAGTCGAACTCTCCAGCAGATTACCATCCAGATTTTCAATAAATCTTTCAACATAATCCCAGCCTTTTTCCGGGTCTCCCTCTCCCATGGCATATAACATATTTACCAGATGCTCAAAAGAAGATGATGATCTGTTAGGATCAGCAAAAGCTATCTTACCCTTAAGTCTTGGATCCAGCAGATCTTCGTAACCATTTATCTCAAGGTCACCCATTATATCCCTGTTAACCATAAGTACACTAGGAACAACAGAAAAACAGGTACACCTTATATCAATTTCAGCTGTTTCTTCCTTAAAGTACTCTTCACTCTTAGGCTGATAAGGATAGAAAAACTTCATGTAAGGATCCACTACAAGTACAGATCCTCCCCAAAGAATATCAATATTATCATCTCCTATCAGCGAATCTATGGCATCTGAGGTTCCCTGACTAACTACTTCAACATGGATTCCGGTTTCATTTTCAAACTCCTGAATAAGGGGCAATAAGAATTTTATCGGATGAGGTGAAACTACCACCAGTTTATTAGTATCATCTACATTTTCAACTTTTTTTTCTGAGCCTCTTAAAAAAAATGATACGAGCAGAATAAAAATTAGTATCACCAAGACCCCTGTAAGAAAGACGACTCTTTTATTCATGACCGCTCCTTTTTTGTTCTTTGATATTTTGTTCTTTGATAATTTGACATAGGCGCCTTAATAGCTACATCATATTTTTTTAATTAAAGCAGTTCTTTTCCCTGCTTATCTCCCCTTTATAAATGTTGAAAGAAGTCCTCTTCCTAAGCTGGCTCCTAAATTCCCTCCGAGAGTCTTACCAAACTTACCGAATTGACCTCCAACATTTTTACCTACTTCACGACCTACAGTTCCTGCAACAGAATTGCCAACACTTTTTACAACTCTCTGTTTTTCCCTTGCTTCCTTAGCTTTCTTTTTTTCTGCCTCTTTTAATGCTGCAGCAGCTTGTTTTTCCTGTAACTTTGCCTGTGCCAGCGCCTCTTTTTCCTGAAGTTTTGCCTGTGCTTCGGCCTCTCTTGCCTCCATATCAGCTATTCCCTTTCTTTCAAAGAATTCATATGCTGAGTCTGGATCATGAGCCTCAAAATATTTAGTATATAGAATACTCTGCTTTATCTCTCTATCTCTTATGTCATCTGAGATTCCGCCCATATATGACTGTGGAGGGAGAATACTTACCTTCTGGCACACTCCCGGTGTTCCTGTCTCATCGAGGAAAGAACATACAGCTTCTCCTGTTCCAAGCTGCTGGATCACATCTATCGTTTTAAAATCAGGGTTCACTCTGAATGAATCTGCGGCTGCCTTTAATCCCTTCATATCTGCAGGAGTATAGGCATGTAAAGCATGCTGGATCTTATTTCCAAGCTGAGCTAAAACACCATCCGGGATATCTCTTGGATTCTGAGTTACAAAATAGATTCCAACGCCCTTTGATCTGATAAGCTTGACCACCTGCTCTATTCTTTCCATAAGGATCTTTGGCGTATCATTAAAAAGAAGATGAGCCTCATCAAAGAAAAATACCATCTTAGGCCTGTCTAAATCTCCTACTTCCGGCAGAGTCTCAAAAAGTTCTGACATAAGCCATAATAAAAAGACTGCATATAAAGTCCCATTATTTATAAGACTGGTACTATCTAGAATGTTTATCATTCCTCTTCCATCAAGTCCTGTAGAAAAGAAATCTCTAATGTTTAATGCCGGCTCGAAGAAGAATTTATCTCCACCTGCAATTTCAAGAGAAACTATAGCTCTTACTATTGCTGCAATAGAAACCTTACTTATATTTCCATACTGGGCCGCAAAATCAGCATTATTCTCTGAAATATAATTCAGCATTGCCTTTAAATCCTTTGTATCTATAAGGAGAAGGCCATTATCATCTGCAATCTTAAAAACAATACTTAAAATGTCCCTCTGCAGATCATTTAAACCAAGGATCCGTCCTAAAAGAAGAGGTCCCATCTCTGAAACAGTAGTTCTAAGTGGTATTCCTTTATTTCCGAAAACGTCCCAGAAGGTAACCGGATATCTCGTAAATCTAAAACCTGCTTCCCCTAAAGAGAATTTGCTGATCCTCTTTTGCATATCTTCAGAATCTATTCCGGCGGCTGCCATTCCAGACAGATCCCCCTTAACATCAGCCAGAAAAACAGGCACTCCCATATCACTAAAGGCTTCTGCTAAAACCTTTAAAGTCACGGTTTTTCCTGTTCCTGTAGCCCCTGCGATAAGGCCATGTCTGTTAGCCATTTTAGGATCAATAAAGATATTCTCCCCCTGTTCATTATTTGCTATCCATATTTTCTCTTTTTTTACCATCTAAAACCTCCTGGACATTCTGCTTTTTTTCCTGGATTTTCTTTACACTTTATATTTCTACTAGATATTCATCCCAAGATTAATTATAAAGCTTCCAGCTTCGATCACTGCAAATAAGATCATACTTATACGGCATAGTCTCGAATACTTTTTTCTTTTTTCCATATCATCCTTTTGCTTAAAAGCCACATAGCTCCAACGTATCAAAGAATATATCATCAGGCCAAATGCCATTATTATTAAAATATACTGGATAGTTGTTCGAATTCCCATAAGACCTCCACCCCTCATAAAAAACATGATTCAATTATAACATATGTATGTAAATGATGTTACTCTTTGTTTCGTTGTCTAAGTCACCGTAAAAAAGGCTGTCACTTTAGATGTATCGATCATACTCTAAAGTAACAGCCTTTTTTATTATAAAGCTTATCTTTCTTTAATGTTATTCGTAACTTTACTTGCTTCTAATCCCTTTAATAACGGCAGCGTATTTTTTTTAAAGCTCAACATTCTTTACTTCTGCTTTTTCCTCTGTATTATCAGCAAAGTCTTTCTTTAATCTGTCAGCCGTCTCAGCAACCTTATCCATTGCACTATTAACAGTCTTTAGATCATTCTTTCCAATGATGTTATATTTATAATCAAAGAAAAGTGAGATAAGCATCAGGATAAGTAATACATGCCAGCCAAGTGCAAATATTACTAGTGCTGCTCCAAGAGGAATATCTATAACCTTCTTTTCCTTATGTTTTACAACGAAATGATTATCCGTGCATACTTTGATAAATTTATCCCAGCCCTTCTTAACTTTCATCTTGCACGACTCCTCTTTATTCTTTCTCTCCTCGGCATTTACAGTCTTTTCAACATCATAAAGCTTATCTTCTCCGTCATTTGATGAGTGATATGTTGTAACTGTTGATTTCTTAACCTTACCTAATGTTTCAAGATAGATCAGGGCATCAAGCATATCCCAGTTGCATGCCTCTAATGCTCTTTTTGCCTCATCATAAGTTACATCTGCCTTTTCTCTTAATCTTTCAACTTTTTCAAAATTATCCATAATATAAACCCTTTCTTCCTTTCTTAGGAACATTTATTTTTGTTATGTATCTTGTTTACATGTACTAAGATACATCTTAAGGATTAATGAATCTTTTAACTAAGATTAAAAGAAGATTAAAGAGTATTAAAAATAATTAAAGAAAATTAGTTATTAAAGTCGTCTACCACAATTCCAGTTCCATCTGTAACTGTTGTATATACGTGGTTTGCACCACTTTCCCAAACAACATTTCCAGCTGAATCTTTCTTTATGTATTTATATTCAAGCTTTGTTCCCTTTGGAAGACTGATATCAAAGAACCATGTTGGATAATTTGCAATACTTGCTGTATTGTTAAAGAAACATCCCACTGCCCTGTCAGGATCCCAGTTTCCAAGTTCCTCACAGTTACCAACAATGTATACCGCCTGACCGTAATCAGTCTCAGCATTATTTACATAGAATCTTGTAGCTACCTGAGATGCTGTAAGAACTCTAAATCCATCATATGCATCTTTATCTCCATCACAAGTATTTACTGTAATTGTATACTTTCCACCAGCAACTTCAGGAATCTGAACTTCGATAAGAGAATCTGACCAATCTAATACTGTAGCTTCTGTCTTACCAAATGTTACGTTGCCCTGTGTATCACCAAATCCACGTCCTGAAATAGAAATCTTATTTCCACTGATTCCCATGCCAGGATCAACATTACCGATATTTACATTCTGCTCATCAGTTGTATATGTCCATACTGCGCACTCGCCACCATTAAGTGTAAAGTTTGATACAGCACCCTTGGCATTTACGCTTATAGTCTCACCATTTAAGATACCATCTAATTCATCGTTATAGCTGCCTTCTGGTAAATCTGTAAAGAGGCCTGTGATATCATAGCTTACATTTTCATTTCTATTAACAGCAGTAAGAACTACGTCATTACCAAACTTACGCTCATAAATTAAAACGTCATCATTAACCCATTTCTCTTCACTTGTACCATAACTAAGAGCTGCATTAGTCTTACGAAGTGGAGCAAGCTTTGAAATTACCTGATATGCTGTAGTGTTAGTATTAAACGATGTCATATCCGCTCTATTATCAGGATCAGATAAACCTGTCATATACTGTTCTGAACCATAATAGATAGTTGGTACGCCACGAGAAGTAAGAAGCAGAACATATGCCTGATTTACACTGCTTTGTCCATCCTTACCAATCGACATAAAACGGGCCATATCATGGTTATCGATAAATGTAACCTGGTCATTAACCTCATTATAATCATTTTCTGTATCTACCATTACCTGATATAACTTATCCATTGTATCTTCCTCAGAACCAATGGCATTTCTGACTGCACTAGAATAACGGAAATCAAGGAGACTCATGCCGCTGTTATTTACGAAATTAGTCATCTCGCCTGTAGGTTTAGATGGATCCCAATACCACTCGCCAAATACAAATACGTCATGATCTTCGTAAATATCACTAAGCCAGTTTGTCTGCCATCCCTGTGGCATATGCTTAACAGCATCCACACGGATTCCATCAACGCCCTTATCAAGCCACATATCAATTGCGTCCTTAAGATATTCATCTACTGTAGCATTCATATGATTTAAATCAGCTAAGCCATACATGCTGTGGTATGTAGCATTTTCAAGCCAATCATAATCCTTGATCCATTCTTCATGATTGAAAATTCCCTGTGTATCATTTGTAAATGATCCAACAAAAGCTCCATCTCTATAAAGTGCACCATCTTCTGGAAAATAGATATCATCATATTCAGCTGTAGATGTATGATTAGGTGCAAAATCAATAATGATCTTTAGTCCATTTGCATGGGCTGTATCAACCAATGTCTGGAAATCATCCATAGATCCGAAAGCAGAATTTGTACGGAAGAAATCCTTAGCCCAATAACCGTGATAAGAAGCACAACCGTTACTTGGATCAATTATCATGATATTTTCAACAGGTGAAGATATCCAAAGTGCTGTAACACCCAGATTAGTAAAATACCCATCACTTATCTTCTGTGTGATGCCTGCCCAGTCGCCACCATGATACTTACGATTATCATACTTATCAAAAATTTCACCTGATGGATTATTAGAGCTGTCACCATCTACGAAACGATCTGTAACGATCTGATAGATAACGTCTGTTGAATACCCTGCTGTGTTTGATGTGTCTGAATCTTCCTTCGCCTCAACCGGTGCCATTGGAAAGTTTGATAATGTCAATGCTGATGCTAACGCCAATGCACCCAACTTCTTTAAAAACTTCATTTTTCATGTCCTCGCTTTCTTCTGGTTTATTCGCCCAAGCAGTTACATGCATTTTTAAAAACCCCGCTGTCATATTAGCTTAAACGTTTAACCATTTAATACAATATCATGTATAATATTTCACGTCAATTTTAAAATTTGCTAGATTTCCAAAAAACATTTTGTATATCTTATATAAAGTTATAATCGATAATCCATTCCTTTTGTATCGATTGCACATTTACGTTGTTGATCAGTTTTTTAATAAAAATTTCTTATTCTAAACAATAAAAACAAACACCTTTAGGATCTGGCAAAAAAAACGGGCGTCGTACGACACCCGTTTTTTTATTAATAAAGTTTTGCACCTGCAGGAATATGGTTATCAACCATAAGAAGATGAAGCTCTTCACCTTCTCCTTCCTTAAATTCACTTACAGCTGAAAGAAGCATACCGCATGACTCAATACCCATCATTGCTCTTGGTGGAAGATTTGTGATAGCGATAAGAGTCTTACCGATAAGTTCTTCAGGCTCATAGAATGCATGTATTCCTGAAAGGATTGTTCTATCTTTTCCTGTACCATCATCAAGAGTAAACTGAAGTAACTTCTTTGACTTAGGAACAGCAACACAATCCTTAACTTTTACAGCTCTGAAATCTGACTTTGAGAATGTCTCAAAATCAACAGTCTCTTCAAATAATGGCTCGATCTTTACATTGCTGAAATCAATCTTTTCATTTGGTGTAAAGAATCCTGTCTTTGCTTCTTCTTTAACTTCCTCTTTATCCTCTGAAGCATTTCCCGATGCAGCCTTTGATGCACTCTTTAAAGTAGGGAGAACATTTGTTTGCAATTTATATTTCTCCAAACTGATTTGCGTCTATTTATAATTCATTTTTTAACAAGTTCATTTTTGTTCGGATTTATGCAACTTTTTACGTCTTTTTGTTGTCAGATTGTTGTCATCCATCCTATTTTGTTGTCCTACCTGAAAGTCCCATTCAATATGGACTCTCTTCTAAAAAACGTCTAAATTTTTTGCCAGATTCTCAATAGATTCTCTGGTACTTTCTGCATTTACTTCTGCGTAGATATTCATAGTTGTCGATACATCTGCGTGTCCCATTAACTGCTGAATAATTTTGACATTCGTTTCATTCTCACATATTCTTGCAAGCACAAGCTCCAATTTTCTTGTCTCAGTATTATTCCTCAATTCACCTTCAAGATACCATTTCATCTTCTCGTATATTCGGGGATTAACAGTTGATATAGAATTGTAAATATCTGTATCATCCATAATTGAATTACGAAGAATATTTCTTGAATTTAAATAATCATTTTCAATCGCATCAGAAAAATCATTTTTCTTCCCAAGCAACTGTTGGCAACGATTCTCAAACTGCTCAAGCATAGTGTTTATTTCATCAAAATCAGTGACATAGGAAGTGTAATTGTATTCGAGGTTAAGCTTCTTAAGGCAATCAAGAACCTTTCTTCTCTTGCTATTACGAACAAGAATCTTATTGCTGATCTCAAAATATATCTCAGCCGCAAAATTCCTTAACTCCTCTTCCTCCGCTATAATATCTTCCAACATTTCTGCTTTTTTTCTATAATTTGTTGTAATAAAATCATTATTCTGCAGTTTTTCTCTGCAAACTGTTAGAGGATGTATTTTCATCTTATTTTTTCTTCTTCCATTTAATTCCAACAAAAATTCCCGCTACAATAATCAAGCCTACTAGGAATGCCATTGAAAACCAAAAGCCCTTAACATCGCTGCTATATCGCTCGATATCCCACGCTACTCTAAGAACATTTGTCATGTGATAAAGCGGATTGATCATAGCTACCTTCTGGAATGATCCTGGCATCATACTTAAAGGAATAGTAGTATCGCTCAGAATGAACATTGGCATAAAGAAAGCCATCATTGCTGCTGAATATGTATTGAGCTTATCTATTAAAATACCTGCTCCAAATCCAAGACACAGTGAGTAAACAATAGTAACCACATATGACACACAGTAAATTACTGGATTAGGAAGAGTTACATTGAATCTGAATACTGCTAAAAGTAAAATAATAACAAATCCCAAAAGAGCAAGTAAAAAGCCCTTAAATACAACTACACCCATGATTCTGCCAAGACTGATTGGAGTTGCTGATAAACGCTTATAAATTCCTTTTTCCTTGTCACCTACAACCTGATTACCAACGTTATATACTGACGAAGCAAAAAGAATAATTACAGAAAATCCAGGAATGTAGTTTGCAAAAAAACTGAATCCGTTATAATCTACATTTCCGTACATCATTCCGAAAAACAAGAAACTGAAAACAGGCATAAGTAAACTAAACAACAAATATAAAGGCTGTCTAAGATACACTTTTATTTCCACCTTTAACTGCTCAATCAACATCGCCATCATCTTTACCTCCTGAAATTCTTAAATATATTTCTGACAGATCCTTACTTTCTTGCTGCTCAAAGAATTTGTCTAATGCTCCAGCATACAAAAGTTCACCATCCTTAAGATATACGATCTTATCACAATACTTCTGTACCTCTTCCATGTAGTGAGATGACAAGAACAGAAGAGTGTCATTACAAAGCTCTTTAAGTACTGTCCAGAAATCATGTCTGGCTCTTGGATCAAGACCTGTTGTAGGCTCGTCAAGAAATACAACCTTTGGCTTATTAATAAATGCTAAAGCCAGGTTGACTTTTTGCTTCATTCCACCTGACAGCTTGTCATAGTATTTATTTTGATAATCTGTTATCTTCAGCTTATCCATCAAATAATTTATCTCAAAAGTATCCTTGTAGTAGCTCTTAAAAAGACGCAGAAGCTCTATAACCTTCATATTGCTATAAAAAGCATTAGACTGAAGAA
>CAMKMR010000005.1 GCA_946413945.1 uncultured Lachnospiraceae bacterium
TATCGCAGTAAGAAAATCCATATTTTCTGCTTCTGCTATCTCGTTTCCATTTTTCTTTTTAGTAGTTTTTGTTGTGTAATCGGTGACATTTATCTTATAATCATTTCCATTAGGTTTTTGCTCATCTATAGATTTAACATTTTCTATAAAAGTTCTTACAACTCTGCTTACGTGTTTTTTTACATAATTGCTTTCCCTACAGTCAGATACATCATCTAACTTCTCGTTACCATAATAGTAATACCTTCCTGCAGCAGCAATAAGACATGTCACAAGCAGAAACACGCTGATAAAACTGGCTATAAAACACAAACCTCTTAAAAAGTTCGCTTTAATGTTCTTATTCATGTTTTCCTCTATTTCATTTTTTCAATCTTATATCCCTGTCCCCAGACAACCTTGAGATATCTTGGGTTCTTTGGATCGATCTCTAATTTTTCACGAATATGTCTGATATGAACTGCAATAACATTATCAGAAGCAATAGCTTCCTCATTCCATACGGCTTCATAAAGCCTGCCTGTTGAATATATCCTGCCTGTATTCTCTGTAAGGAATTTCAATATATTAAATTCAATAGGAGTAAGCTTGATATCTCTGCCATCGCAAGTTACTTCCTTGGTGCTGTCATTGATCACAAGACCGCCATTTTTTATCACACTGTCCCCTGATCCATCATCTTCCCCATCAGGAGCAGAACCTAATTCTGTATAACGTCTAAGCTGGGACTTTACACGGGCCACAAGTTCCAAAGGATTAAAAGGTTTTGTCACATAATCATCAGCTCCAATATCAAGTCCCAGAATCTTATCAGCATCCTCAGACTTTGCGGAAAGAAAGATAACAGGTACCTGGCTGATTTCTCTGATTTTTCGTGTTGCCATGATTCCATCCATATTTGGCATCATTATATCTATGATCACCAGATGGAAATCATCAGCTCCGATATTAAGGCCTAAGATCTTATCATTATCTTCAGCCTTTGCTGAAAGCAGAATGACCGGCACATGACTTGTTTCTCTAAGCTTAAGTGTAGCCTCTATGCCATTCATTACAGGCATCATGATATCCATGATAACAAGATGTATTTCTTCTGCCTTCATCTTTTCAAGAGCTTCTTCCCCATTATAAGTCTTAATTACATTATAACCTTCGGCTTTTAAATAAATCTCAACAGCATCTGCTATTTCTCTTTCATCATCACATACAAGAATATTGGCCATATTATTCTCCTTAAATTTCCTCAAATGTAAAAATACTATAATTAAAAAATATTAAAAAAAAATTATATCATTTCTTAATTATTTATTAAATTCCTATAAATCAGCATATTGTCCACACACCTTAAAACAGCATTCCATTCAGCTACACTGCACAATCCACACACCTAAAAAACCCGGCATGTTATATGCCGGGTTTATAAGTCACTCAAAATATTATGCTTCTACTGTTTCTGGCTTAACATCTTCTGTGATTTCATCCTGATCTTCATCTTCAAAAAAATCATCATCAAAATCATCATCAAATTCATCAAAGTCATCAAGATAATCTGGTGTAAGATACTTGTAAACAGCAACTGCAATACCTACGATAAGTGTGATAATACCTACGATGATCGCTACTGAGATTATAGCATTCTTTGCTCCCTCAACAGCACCTTCTTCTCTAGTTACTACTTCTTTCTTCATATGTAACGTCCCACCTTTCATAAAGTCTTATATGTATGTGATTATAACATAACGTATGATCATATTCCACAGAAAAAACACACGAAATTGTTAAATTTTCCTTAATTTCGCAAGGGAAGCAAACATTTTCTTTTGTCCTGCCTTTTCAAAATCAACAGTCACCTCATAATCATTTCCGCCCTTGATCATTTCAAGGACCTTGCCTTTTCCAAATTTTATATGAGTAACTGTATCTCCTACTGTATAATTTATAGCTGTAGTTTCCGGCATTCCTTTTGACAAGCCATATATCTTAGGTTTTTCAAGCTTCTTTCCGGTATATACATTTCTTTTAACAGGCTTTGGGGTCTTATATGAACTATATCTATCTCCTCCATAGCTGTCATATCCAGTATAAGAAAAATCGTATCTTGAATCCCTTGAAAAACTTGATCCGGATGAATAATCAGAGAATGCATCATCATATGCCCCTTGCCTGTCATCCATAGAAAGCCCCCTATATCTGATAAGATTCTTAGGAATTTCTTTAACGAATCTTGAAACCGCCGGATACTGGGTCTGGCCATTAAGGGTTCTCTGCTTTGCAGCTGACATGTATAGCTGCTTCATAGCTCTAGTTATACCAACATAGCAAAGTCTTCTTTCTTCTTCCGTTGCATCCGGATCCTCTGAATCAAGCGACATACCGCTTGGAAAAAGCCTTTCTTCCATTCCAACCATATAAACATATGGAAATTCCAGTCCCTTGGCTGAGTGAAGTGTCATAAGGGTAACCTTATCGCAATCCTCATCATCCTCACTATCTGCATCTGCAACTAAAGCAACATCTTCCAATAATCCTGCCAAACTTGGCTCTTCTGCGCCAGCCTCATAATCAGTGATCTTAGATCTGAATTCTTCTAAATTTTCTATACGGCTCCTTGCCTCTAATGAAGTATCAGCCTTTAACTCATCAAGATATCCTGTTTTTTCAAGAATATCCGAATAAAGATTTTCAAGGCTTACTCCCGGATCCTCTGCCTCTTTCTTAAAGTCCTCTATCATATCAAAGAAGTCAGTAAGTTTTGACACAGCTCTTCCAACACCCGGTACCATATCACTGTCTCCAACAGCATCATAGAGATCGATGCCATTGTCCTCAGCATATATCCTTAATTTTTCAACAGTTGCTGCACCAATTCCCCTTCTAGGAACATTTATTATTCTTTCAAGGGAAATGTCATCTCCCGGATTTACGATACATTTTAAATATCCAACTATATCTCTTATTTCTTTTCTCGAATAAAAGTTAGTTCCTCCAACCAGTCGATAAGGGATATTTGCTCTAATAAGCATTTCTTCAAGTACTCTGGACTGGGCATTAGTCCTATATAAGACCGCCATATCATTTAAGCTTGCTCCGTCCATCTGATCGGATATCATCTGATCAGTAACGCCTTTTGCCTCTTCATATTCATTCTGATATCTTGTGAAGAATACTCTCTCCCCATCAGGATTATCAGTCCAGAGAGATTTATCCTTTCTACCCTCATTATTGGCAATGACTCCATTTGCAGCATTAAGGATATTAGCTGTTGAACGGTAATTCTGTTCAAGTTTAACTACTTTAGCATCAGGATATTGCTTCTCAAAACTAAGTATATTTTCTATATTAGCTCCACGGAATTTATAGATAGACTGGTCATCATCACCAACTACGCAAAGATTTCTGTACTTTGCTGCCAGCATCTCTACAAGAAGGAACTGGGTATGGTTGGTATCCTGATACTCATCTACCATGATATATTTAAATCTTTCCTGATAAAGCTTAAGCACATCCGGATGAAGAGTAAAAAGCTGGATAGTATTAAAGATAAGATCATCAAAATCCATGGCATTATTCTGTCTTAATCTTTTCTGATATTCATGATATACATTTGCAACTTGCATATCACGATACGAACTTCCAGCATTTCTTTCAAACTGTGTAGGATCAAGGAATTCTTCCTTAGCTTTTGAGATAGTAGAGATCATAGCCCTTACAGGATAATTCTTTTCATCCATTCCAAGGTACTTTAAGCTTTCTTTAATTACAGCTTTCTGATCATCTGTATCATAAATGGTGAAATTATTCGTTCCACCCATTTTTTCATTGAATCTTCTGAGTATCCTTACGCACATTGAGTGAAATGTGCTTACCCAGATATTTTCTGAACCTTCTTTAACTATCTTATCAACTCTTTCACGCATTTCTTTTGCAGCCTTGTTGGTGAAAGTAATAGCCAGTATATTGTATGGATCTACTGACTTTTTCTCTATAAGATAGGCTATTCTGTGAGTAAGTACTCTGGTCTTTCCAGAGCCTGCTCCTGCCAAAATAAGGAGAGGCCCCTCGGTGTACGAGCAGGCCTCTTCCTGTTTATTATTTAATCCACTCATTACTGCTCTGTAGAAGCAACTCCGAGTTTAGCCTTGAGCGCTGCAAGCTCGCCTTCAACTGCTGCATCAGGTGCTGCATCGTACTTTGATGCAAGCTTATCAACTTCACTTGTAGCTTCTGTTGAGTTAAGTTCTGCTGTTGCATTAGCTCTGTCAAGCATTGCATTAGCCTTTGCTTCCATACGCTCAAAAGCTGCCATGCTTGATGCTGAATCTCCAACCTGTGACTGTATTCTGTTGATATCCTGCTGAGTCTTTGCAACTCTGATCTTAGCCTTGATAGCATCTCTTCTTGAATCAAGATCATTGATATCATTTACAAGCTTATCATGCATCTGACGCATCTTCATTGCGTTAGCTGCTGCAACATCATATGTCTGCTGTAATGACTGCTGCTTTGTAGAAAGCTTTGCCTTTTCCTGAAGGAACTTAGCTGCGTCAGCATCATTTCCAGCAAGAACTGCTTTCTCTGCATAAGTCTGCATCTTCTGCATCTCAGCTGTACAAGCGTCAAGCTCTCTCTTTGCTCTCTGCTCATCTGCCATAACAGCTGCTGTCTCTTCTTTAACCTTTCCAAGATCTCTTGTAAGATTTCTCATTGTCTGATCGATCATCTTCTCTGGATCTTCAGCCTTATCAAGAAGTGCATTGATGTTTGCTGACATAATGTCCTTAAATCTCTGTAAAATTCCCATAATTAATTAACTTCCTCCTTAAATTCACTTATTATTATCAACATTCTTAACATAAGAGCCCACATTTGTGACTCACTGACATTGATAATTATACAAAAAATCTCTAACTATTACAAACTAAAAGATGCAACTTTATCTACAAGAAAAGGCTCTTAATGTTCTGATTATGAACTAACAATCTCTAGTACCACATCTGCTGATGTCTTATCTTTATTCGCATTCTCATCAAATGCCATATTTCCAGTCATATTATCAGCATTTTTTTCTACCTTATACTCAGCCTCATCCATCAGTTTATAAGCATTGATAAGTCTTTCTTCTGCAGCCTCAAGGCTATCTTTATCATCTGTATAAATGATCGCAAATGTATCTTCCCTCTTCACCTTATCTCCCAAATGATAAAAAAGTTTTATACCCGCTGCATAGTTTATATCATCCTCTATTTTCAGTCGTCCGGCTCCTAAGATAAGCGACGCCATGCCGACTTCTTTTGTATCACAGCTTACTAATATCCCCTCATAAGGAAGCTTTACTTCTTTACTGAACTTTGCTTTTGGTAGAAGCGAATAATCCTCGCAGACAGCATCATTTCCACCCTGAGAAATGATGAATTCCTTTAATTTTTTATAGGCTTTCTTACTGTCTACAGCTTCTCTTACCATTCTTTCAGCTTCTTTTATCTTTTCTTCTTCAGCAAGATTCTTATAGACTGAAGCCTCATCATTAAAAATATCTGACATAAGGACCATCTCCCGGCAAATTATCAGTACCAGGCGGCTGTATCGCTTGTCCACAACAGTTGGATCAGGATAGTCAAAGCCATATTTTAAAAGGTCTATGGCTTCCTTTACTTCTATCGCATTGCCAACAGTATTTCCAAGAGGCTCATTCATATCAGAAATTATCGCCCTTACTTTTCTATTAGCCAGCTTTCCTATTTCTATCATGCACTCTGCCAGTTTTCTTGCGCTTTCCTTATCCTGCATAAACGCTCCGGAACCACATTTAACATCTAAAAGTATGGCATCTGCCCCGGACGCAATCTTTTTACTCATTATTGATGATGCGATAAGTGCATAGTTATCTACTGTTGCTGTCACATCCCTTAAGGCATATATTTTTTTATCTGCCGGGGCCAGATTTTTTGTCTGGGCCGCATCCGAAAAACCCACAGTTTTAACTATCTCTATAAATCTCTCATCTGAAAGATCTGATGAAAAGCCTGGTATACTTTCTAATTTATCGATAGTTCCTCCTGTATGCCCAAGTCCCCTGCCGCTCATCTTTGCCATAGGGATACCAAGACTAGCTATGATAGGTCCTACAGAAAGTGTAGTCTTATCTCCTACGCCCCCTGTAGAATGCTTATCTAACTTGGTCCCAGCTATCATGGAAAGATCCAGCATATCTCCCGACTCGGCCATAGCCATGGTAAGCTCTAAGGTTTCTTCTGCATCCATATTCCTGCACCAGACCGCCATAAGAAAGGCTGACATCTGATAATCAGCTATATCCCCCTTTGTATAAGCATCGACAACATATCTTATCTCTTCTTTAGATAATTTTTGCCCATATTTCTTTTTATCGATAATGTCATACATTCTCATATCATGATCACCCCACATTTCTAAAATGCTGCTGAGTTTGTAACAAAAATTTCACGTCAGCTTGCAACATTAGTTACAACAGGTTTTCTCCAATTGCCAGCCTCTTTTCTAATTTAAGCAGCTTTCCCACTGTTGCACCGATATCAGCAAAGGTATCTCTTATCCCCAGCGAGCCCGCCTTTAGATTTTTACCATAAATAAGTATCGGAATATATTCCCTTGTATGATCAGTCCCCTTAAAACATGGGTCACAACCGTGATCTGCATTTATTATCAGGACATCATCATCATTTAATTTATCCATAAGATGAGGCAGCCATCTGTCAAATGCCTCTAAGCCGTTTTTATAGCCTAAAGCATCTCTTCTATGTCCCCATGTGGAGTCAAACTCTACCAGATTAGTAAAGATAAGACCTTCACTTACTTCATCCAAGGCATCCAAAGTCTTATCCATACCATCCCCATTACTTATGGTATGTACAGCTTTACTGATGCCGCAACCTGAGAAAAGATCATTTATCTTTCCTACTGAATAGACATATACCCCTTCTTCCTTTAGATAACTAAGGAGATTATCCTTATCGGGACTAAGTGCATAGTCGTGTCTGTTGGCAGTCCTTACAAATTCATTATCTTTTTTAACAAAAGGTCTTGCTATAACTCTTGCCACCTGATAGTCTCCCAGCAGTATCTCTCTTGCTTTTTCACACCAAAAGTAAAGCTTATCAAGACCTGTTGTTTCCTCAGAAGCAGCAATCTGGAATACCGAATCCTGAGATGTATAAATGATAGGATATCCCGTCCTCATCTGCTCATCCCCTAATTCCTTTATTATCTCTGTTCCAGAAGCCACTTTATTTCCAAGAACTCCCCCACATCCGGTCACTTCGATAAATTTATCTATTATCTCTTTAGGAAAGCCATTCTGATAGGTCTGAAATGGTACCACGGTGTTTATTCCAACCATTTCAAAATGTCCCGTCACAGAGTCCTTTCCTCTCGAAATCTCCGCTGCTTTACCGTAAAGTCCGATAGGATCTTCAACTTCTCCGATTGCTTTATTTATCCCGGGAATATTTCCAAGCCCTAAGATCTTCATATTATCAAGTTTTATATCCGGATACTTTTCAGCCAGATGACCTAATGTATCCGCTCCCTTATCTCCATAAACAGCCGCATCAGGAAGTTCTCCAACCCCAACACTATCAATAACTATCCAAACTACCCTCATTCATTCACCCCAACTTTTTATTTATCCAGAGGAAGGTTTAATTCCTCAGTTCCAGGAAGCACAAATCTTCCATCACGAATTATGTCAACTTCATTCCCATCTAAGGAAACAGTATAAATTCTTCCAATCTCATCAAATGGTATAGTTATATCTGTATGGCAGTTAAAATATGCCTTACTGATATCAGTATTTCTAAGCAGTGAAAAATCATTTTCCCTAGAAATGATCTCTTTACCATCCGGATTATAAACCTTCTTATCCTCCGCATGGCTGTAGCAGGTATCACCTAAAGCAAAGTGAGGTCCTGTCTTTTCAATGATAAGAATAGGAAGGCATCCCATAATATCAAAATCCTTACCCATTCTGTATGCTCTTGTGTTAGTTCCAATAGCAAATTCTCCAACAGGAAGAGTCTCATGATTAAAAAGGATATTTTCCTTTATGTACTTCTTTCCTGCTTCAGGATCGCTGTAATTGCCACAGCTGTAATCCCTTACCATACCGTCCTTAAGTTCCACCATAAGATCTTTAAAGAGGTAACCGTTAAGATAAACTCCGGATACATGAAGTCTACCGTTAAGCCCCTTCAATACAGGTGATGTAAAGATCTCGCCCACAGGAATATTTACATCTGCAACACAGTTTTCAAACTGAGTCTCTTTAGCCGGATCTCCCAGCTTTCTCATTGGCACCGTGATCTCAGTCTTATTGTCGCCTCTTCCCTTAACAACAACCTTATCAGCCACATCCAGCACATCGATAATAGCCTGATGGATCTTTGTGTAAGTTTCATTTGAAAGAGTATTAACCTTAACTGTCTCGCTAAATATCTCTTCAAAATTATCACCAATTCCTGGCAGCGGATACGCGATGATAGTAAAGCTGTATTTATCTCCAGGGACATAAGTGTTGGCGATCTGACCGCTCTTTGAACTAAGCTCTGTGAAGATTTTTTCCTGCTCATCACTAAGTCTTATTATGCTGTCTTTTGCTTCAGGTAAAAATGTCTCTTCCCCGAATGTTTCTATTACCGCTGGTCCTGCGTAGCCATATGCTGCTTCCTTATATTTTTCATAAGCACTCTTTATAGCATTAAGTTTTCTATCCATAAATCGTCTGTCTAAGAAAAGAGCCTCGTCCATTCTATGATCATACTCGAACTGCTTTGATGCAGGAGTTGTCTCATACCCCTGTTTGATAACGCCCTTTCTTGTAACACGGCTTATAGCATATCTGTTAAGGATTGCGGAAAGGCCCATTTCCTTAAACTGCTCTACAGCCTTCTTTACCATTCTCTCCTGACCGATATGATATCTTATGTTAACTGTTTTCTTTTCATCAAATGGAACTCTCATAGTTTCAAAACCACGTCTAAAACCACCGGTAAAAGTACGGGCCATATCTTCTATTTCCTGCTCCGACAGTTTATTTAAAAACTCTGCAGTCTTTATCTCATTGTCTGTTATATATTCGCCATACATATAAAGATATCTAAGATCTGTATGGTCTTTTTCCATGATGATCTTATAAGCCAATTCCTCTGGATCAGGAACAAAGATCCTTCTTGTTCTTTCTTCCATAAGTGCTTCTACGTAGTCATAAGCAAAATAAAAGATAGAATCTTCAAGGCTTGAAATATTAGCTAATTCTTTTTCTTTTAACTGTCCATAGATTTCAAGGAAAAGTTCAAGATAAATAACTATAGCAAAAAGATCGTCATCAAAGATATACTGAGGCAGGCCATATATCTCAGCCGCAAGGAATGACAAACACTTTCCATACGCCTTTAATTCTTTTTCAGCATAGTCTGGATTGGCGTAACAAACACTATAGTCCTCTGATATATCCTTATAAAGATTCTTATTTATCTCCTTAAACTCTTCTAAAGAGATCTGGTCCATTCCCTCTTTAATTTTCTTATAAACAAAAAGACAGGATCTGATATACTCCGCCATTTTCGCAAAATAGCATGAAAAATTGTAACGGCTGGTATCCATTTCCTGTTTTAATGTTTCTAAATTTATTTCATTTATTCTTTCTTCGCAAAGCAAAAATCTCTCCTTAAGAGAATAAGCTTCCTCATTTATCATACTTTACTATATTCCTTTCTTTACCTGATTTTTAGCTTTTTGATCAGTTTATATCATAAACTGGGACTAATTTGTCCCAGTTTATGTTTTTTTATAACAGCCAATATATTCAGCTTACATTTATATCTGCGAAAATACATAAAAAAGAAGTACCAGTCCCATATCTACTAAGCTTATAGTCACTGCAGTATACTTTGAATTAGTTCCGCCTTCCACAGATTTAAGTGCAAGAAGCCCAAATACAAGTCCTGTAATACTCATTATAAGGGCGGCCAGGAGGATGATCCCTGCATCCTCCCCTGCCTGTCCTTTTTTTATTATACTCATTATAACAGAAACAACTATCGCTATCGCTGATAATACGCCTAGCACCAGTGAGATTATCGCATCTTTGGCCATTATATCATCCGCAAATCTATATTTTATTCTTTTCTTTTTCTTTTTAAACAACGACATATTAAAGGCACTTTCTAATTTCATCAAGGCTTTCGATACTATTTTTCTTCATGAACTCAGCAATTCCATCAACTACCTTTTCTGTTACTGATGGATCATGGAAATTGGCTGTACCTACGGCAACAGCTGTAGCTCCAGCCATAATGAATTCAATAGCATCCTCAGCTGATGCGATGCCTCCCATACCTATTATCGGAACATCAACTGCATGAGCCACCTGATAAACCATTCTGACTGCGACCGGCTTTATAGCTGGTCCTGAAACACCGCCTGTCTTATTAGCTACTGCGAAGCATCTTCTGTTGATATCTATCTTCATTCCCGTAAGAGTATTGATAAGAGAAAGTGCATCCGCGCCTCCTGATACCGCAGCTCTTGCCATTTCTGTAATATCAGTAACATTTGGACTAAGCTTCATTATGATAGGCTGCTTTGCCTTCGCCTTTACTTCCTTTGTTATATTTTCAAGAGCATGTGGATCTACGCCAAATGCAATGCCCCCTTCTTTAACATTAGGGCAGGATACATTTATCTCCAGAAGATCTACATTTTCATCTGAAAGCCTTTCAACTACATCTACATAGTCCTTAACTGAATGACCACAGACATTTACTATGACCTTTGTGTCCTTATCCTTAAGGAAGTTAAGATCTGTCTTTATAAATTCTTCAATTCCCGGATTCTGAAGTCCTACAGCATTCATCATTCCGCCGTAAGTCTCAGCTATTCTTGGAGTCGGGTTTCCTTCCCATGGGATATTTGCAACTCCCTTTGTTGTTACTGCTCCAAGCTTTGAAAGATCTACAAAATCCGCAAATTCTCTTCCTGAACCAAATGTTCCTGAGGCAACTGTTACAGGGTTTTTCATTACAACCCCACAGATATTTACCGATGTATCCATATTACAGTTCTACCTCCTCTGCATAAAATACTGGTCCATCTTTACATACTCTTCTTGTATTGGTATGGAAATGCTCGTCAGTTTCAGCTGTCTTGCATACACAGGCAAGGCAGGCACCTATACCACACGCCATCTTCTCCTCAAGAGAAATCTGAGCTGGAACATCTTCTAAAAATGCAAACTTCTTTACTCCCTTAAGCATTGGTGTTGGTCCACAGGCAAATATCATATCACCCTTGATATTTTCTTCTTTAACGAGATCGATGACATTTCCCTTGAATCCTACCGTTCCTAAGTCTGTTGCTATATGAACCGTAGCATATTTCTTAAAATCATCCACAAGGAAAGTCTTATCACGAAAGCCTAGGATAACATTGATATTCCCCTTGGCGACTCCCTTTTCTGATAAGGTTTTTGCAAGATAAAGCATTGGAGGGATGCCGATCCCACCTCCCATAAGGATTGGTTCCTCAGCATTTATCTCGTAGCCATTTCCAAGCGGGCCCATAACATCAATCATATCCCCAGACTTTAATTCTGAGAACTCCTTTGTTCCGCCACCTGCAACTCTATAAACCATTCTGATAGTACCCTTCTGCTTATTAACATCACAGATACTGATAGGACGAGGAAGTAACTTAGATGGGTCAGCTGTATATAAAGCCAGGAACTGACCAGGCACAGCTTCATCTGCCATTTCCTTATTTTTTATTGTCATGCTGAATATATCATCAGCAAGTTTAGTCTGATTTACTATCTCAGATTTAACCTTCTTCTTAGCCATTTATTAACCTCTTAATCTTTATCTTATATCATGAGTTCTATTTCGTAAGCCCAGTCATATTATATTTCCCAGTCCCAGTCACATTATATTTCCCAGTCCCAGTCACATTATATTTCCCAGTCCCAGTCACACTATATTTCCCCGGCTCAGTTATATTATAATCCGTAAGCTCTTTTCACATCTTCAGCAATTATTTTCTTCTGGCTGAATTGATATCCTCTATCATATCGATAATTGCCTGGCGTGAAGCTTCTGCATAGCCCTCTGCTCCGAACTTTTCATACTTTTCATTCTTGTATGCAGCAATGATTCCACGGGATGAATTTACGATGGCTCCAAGTCCATCCGCATTAAAGAAACATTTAAGGTCTTCAGCTTTTCCACCCTGAGCACCATAACCAGGAACAAGGATATATGATTTAGGCATAATATCTCTAAGAATCTTACCCATCTCTGGATATGTTGCACCAACTACAGCACCTACATTACTGTAAGCACCATCCATTGATGTTTCACCCCATTCTCTTACCTTTTCACCAACTATCTCATAAAGCGGCTTTCCATCGATCTCTCTATCCTGGAATTCACCAGATGAAGGATTTGATGTCTTAACTAATACAAAAATCCCCTTATTGCACTTGTTACATACATCTATAAATGGATTAACACCGTCAGAACCAAGATATGGATTTACAGTTACGATATCCTCATCAAATGGAGCATAAGTCTTTGAACCGATATCTATTGTTCCGATATGTCCTGTTGCATAAGCTCCTGATGTAGATCCGATATCACCACGCTTGATATCGCCAATGATAACAAGGCCTTTAGACTTTGCATAATCGCAGGTTTCTTTATATGCAGCTACGCCGCTTACACCAAACTGCTCATACATAGCTATCTGAGGCTTAACAGCAGGGATAAGATCATAGCTTGCATCGATTATACCTTTGTTATATTCAACTATAGCCTGGCACGCTGCTTCAAGTGTTTCACCCTTTTCCTTTATTGCAGCATCAAGAAGCTGCTTAGGAAGAAATGACATCTGTGGGTCAAGTCCAACTACTATAGGTGCATCTTTTTCTTCAATTTTCTTAATAAGTTTGCTTATCATCTGCTATTCTCCTTAAAGTATGATATTGTATGATATAAATCCTCATCCTGATATATTTTTTCGCTAACTAAATAATATCAGCTCTGCCCAGAATAAGGATCCTAACCTCTATAAACTACATCGCCTCTACAGATTGTTGTTACAACCTTACCTGTAAGCTCATATCCGTCAAATGGAGTGTTCTTCCCCTTTGACTTAAATTTATTCTTATCAACTGTCCATTTCTTTTCGGGATCAAAGATAACTATATCCGCCACAGCTCCTGGTCTTAATATACCTCTTTCTTTTTCAAGGCCTAAAACCTTTGCCGGGTTATAACTCATAAGTCTTACCATCTGATCAACTGACATTCCAGCCTTTTTAACCAGATAAGTATAGCTAAGAGCTGCCGATGTCTCAAGTCCTACGATACCGAATGGCGAATCAAATCCATTGCTCTTTTCTTCTTCTGAATGAGGCGCATGGTCGGTAGATATGCAATCCATAACTCCTTCCTTAAGCCCCTCTACCAGAGCTTCAACATCTTCTTTTGAACGAAGAGGCGGATTCATCTTAAAATTACCATCATGAGATGTTATATCTTCATCTGAAAGTACAAAATGGTGAGGACATACCTCAGCAGTCACATCATATCCCATAGACTTTGCCATCTTCATTAGTTCTACTGTTCCTTTTGTTGAACAGTGGCAAAGATGAAGCTTAGCACCTTCTGTATGTGCCATGAAAATGTCTCTTGCCGCGATAACATCTTCAACATCATTCTTTATTCCCTTTACTCCAAACTTTTCTGAAGCAGGGCCGTAATTAATAACTCCTGACTGAACTAAAGATTTTTCCTCGCAATGACTCATTACCAATGCCCCTGCAGCAGCTATTTCCTTTAATGCTTTTTCAAAAAGCACCGTGTCCATAACACTCTTTCCATCCTCAGAAAAAGCTATGGCACCTGCATTTTTCATTGCAGCCACATCTACTAATTCTTTATTATCTTCGCCTATAGTTATTGATGAAAGCTGCTCAAGCCTTATAGGAAGACATTTTGCTCTTTCAAGTATATCATTTAAAGTTTCAACCGAATCAACTACAGGTTTAGTATTAGGCATACAGCAAACTGTTGTTACCCCACCTGCAGCAGCGGCCTCAGCACCGCTTACTATATCTTCTTTATAAGTGAGTCCCGGATCTCTAAAATGAACGTGAAGATCGATAAAGCCAGGGAATACATACTTCCCCTCTGCATCTATCTCTATTGAATCCTCTGAGATTTCAACCGGTTCATCGAATCCCAGAACGACTTTGTAGATTTCCCCATCTATAGCATAAAGATTTCCCTTTTCATGAATGCCTGTAGCCGGGTCAACAATAATACCGTTTTTAATGATTATTTCCATTTGTACCTCTTTTCTTTGCAAGGGTTGATAGTCACTAAAATCCTAATAGATTATTTTATCAGATAGCCTATCCTTATGCAAGGATGCTGTCATGTATCATCAGTTGTATCGTCAGTTTCCTCCTCACTCACCAGCTCTATGCACCGCATTTCATCTAAATATCGTCTTAGATAACGGCTGGCGCTGACACTTACCATGATAGTCCCAAGGCCATCTCTAAAACTTATCGTACTTTTACTGATGTGATCGATAAAAGTAACATTTACAATGTCATACCTGCCCACTTTGATAAATCTTTCATGATCCAGGCAGCCTATCACCCCTGTGGCCATCCTGCTGTCTACCATTAACTCTTCATTTTTCAGGTGAAATACGCTGCTATGAGAATGATTTTCGATCCAGTAAAGTTCTGATTCTTTTACTGTTTTTAGATAACCCTTCCCCTGAATAAATATCAGCCTGCTTAAATTGCAGTCACAAATCCCTCCCCAGTAAAATGTATCTTTCTTTATCCTTACAGCCAGATCCACTGCCTCCTGGATCAGCTTTGCATGAATATTATTATCCATGGGCTTTTCTATATAAAAAATATTCCCGCTCCCTCTTACCCTTTCATCCATATAATAAAGCTTTGAAGTGATTATTATAGGAGTCCTTCTACTTTTATCATGCCCTCTTATATATTGAATAAATCTTAAACCTGACAGTTCATAAGGCCTTATACTATCAGGTCTGTCTTCCACCACAAATAAATCCACATTTTTTTCCATACATATTTCAGCTGCAAGATATAGATCTCTTGCATAGATTGTATCTGCACCCCCGCTACGTCTAAGAATAATAGTTGAATACTTTGCCGCTTCACTTTTTTCTTTCAAGAGAATCAACACTGTAAACATCTTTCTAAACGCCTTACGTTTAAAAAAGGCTTGCAGATTTCTCTGCAAGCCTTTAATAAAATCCTTATTTTGTTTTTACCCCTCAGCCGGCGGATCTACAGGTGGCTCTGTATCAGGTTCTGTATCAGGTTCTGTTGGCGGCTCTGTTGGTGGCTCTGTCGGTGGCTCTGTCGGCTCTTCAGTTGACGCCGGAGCACTACCAGAGAATACCGCTGTTATCGTATGTGAATCCTGAATATTTGTAAATGTGTAAGATGTAACCTTTCCTACAGATTTTCCATCTACCTGAACATCGGCAATCTCATATCCCGTCGATGCTGATATATAAATTGTTACCGTTGAACCAAGTTTGGCCTGAACTGATGAAGAGATCGAGCCTCCTGGTCCAGCAGCAGTTGAAATCTTTTGCACTTCCGACTTGGCTGGATGTAATGGACAAGTATTATTCTTATCCGGATCATTAAAGATATTCTGATCATAGCTAAAATCAGCGCCCTTAAGTATGTATCCATTTCCACTCGGATCTGCGAGTACTGTAAATTCTCTTGTATTCTTACATGTATTAGTTGCCAGTTTATGAGAGTCCATACAGATCTTAATCTTTCTATGACCTGCACATCTCTTTGTCGGAACTGCATCAACTGCACAATAATCAGTTACTGTTGGACATCCCGGTCCAGGAAGCATGTTTGTTATAGAACAAAGTGTAACCTGTGTAAGACCATCCGGTTTTTCCCAATCAGCTTCAGTACTCTGGCCTTCCATAACCGCTATCTGATCCATGATATCTGCCCACATTTCCTTATGGTAAGAAAGTGAACCAATACTTACATTTGAATCATATCCTGTCCATATTGATGCTGTGTAATAAGGTGTCATACCGCAGAACCATAGGTCATACGATTCTGATGTTGTACCTGTCTTACCGGCACACTGTACACCTGACTGAAGATTAGCATATCCGTCAGCAGTACCACCGCCATTGATAACATCCTTCATGGCATCAATAAGCTGCCATGCTGTTGTTGGCTTCATTACAAGTTTTGATCTTGATGTCGGATCTGTATTATCGATGATCAGATTTCCATCATGATCATAAACCTTTGAATAATAAACAGGCCTTATATAATTGCCCATATTGGCAATGGCCGCATAAGCTGCTGTAATCTCAAGATTTGTAACACCAAATGTAAGACCACCAAGGGCTATCGCCTGGTTTACATCCGAGAATACCATTCCATCTGCTCCGATATAGTTATCTACAATTGTTGTAAATCCTAAATCTTTAAGATACTTATATGCAACTTCTGGTGTTGCATCTGTGATAGCTTTTACAGCTACGACATTCATCGAATCTCTAATACCATCACGGATTGAGAAATTGCCATATTTAAAATAACCATACCAGTTCTTTATCTCTGTTCCGTCTTCAAATGCATAAGGTGCATCTTCATAACTTGTAGCAAGGCAGGCTCCCTGTTCAATATCAGGAAGAAAGGCTGCTAAAGTCTTAAAGCAGGAACCCGGCTGACGTTCAGCATCTGTTGCTCTGTCGTATGTAAGGTTACCCTTCTTTTCTCCTCTACCACCATTTATAGCTTTTATATAACCGGTATGCTGATCGATAACTGTAAATGAAGCCTGTGGCTGAAGCTGTGTATCAAACTCATCTGTAATAAATGTTCCATGAGTTTCCTGTAACTTAGCTTCCTTATATTCTTCTGCTGCAGCTTTTGCATCTTCAACTGAAGCAAAGATGTTATTATAGCTGTAATTTCCTGTTTTTTCTTTGTAGTAATTAACTAATGTATTCTGGTCGTAGTTATGTTGTGTAACTCCATCCTGATCCATTATAGATAATCTATAGTTCAGCGCCACTGATGATGAACTTGGATAATAATCCGGATTCTGGATAACATCATCAACTATCTTCTGTATCTTTGCATCCTGTACAGAATAGACACTATATCCTCCTGTATAGACCATGTTAAATGCCTCTGACTCCGAAACACCATACATTTCTTCGAAGTCATTTACAAGCGACCACATAAGCGCATCAGTATAGTAAGAGTTGTAAGTATCATTTTCCTCTTTCTTAACTGACACTGTCTTTATCCTTGCGTAAACATCGTCTTCAAGACATTCTTTATACTGAGCTTCTGTTATATAGCCCAGCTCTTTCATCTTATATAAGACATTTTGACGTCTCTTTTTATTATCTTCTGGGAATATGACTGGATCGTATCCATAAGGATTCTGTGTAATACCAGCAATTACTGATATTTCTGAAACATTAAGATCCTTAACATGCTTATCAAAATATCTAAGGGAAGCCGCCTCGATACCATTTACACCTTCTCCAAGGTAAATTGTATTAAGGTAATATTCCATCAACTGTTCTTTTGTGTATACTTTTTCGAGCTGTATAGCAAGATACTGCTCCTGAATTTTTCTAGTTACTCTCTGAAGATTTGTATCTTCATCCATACCTACATTGAAGACCTGGTTCTTAATAAGCTGCTGGGTGATAGTTGATGCACCCTGGTCAGATCTTCCTGTTGTAAGGAAATGAGCTCCAGCTCTGAAGATACCCTTCATATCAATTCCGTTATGTGTCCAGAATCTTTCATCCTCAATGGCAACAAAGGCATTTACCATATCTTGGGGAATATCTTCATAAAAAACATATATACGGTTTGAATTGATAGTCGAAAGTGTCTCAACTTCATTTCCCGCCTGATCATATATAACCGTCTTAAAGCCCTTTGGTTTTATGCTGATCGTACTGATATCCGGAGCATCATCTAAAATCCCTTTTACCATTCCAAATCCTGCGCCAGCGGCTACTACTATAGCCAGCATAAACATTACCAGCACAATTTTTAAACTAGAGATAAGTAATCTCCTGTAAAATCTCTGTTCTTTTGAAACCAGTGCTTTTTGTTTTTTCTTTACACTGTATTTGTTATAGTTCACGTTGCATATCCTCCAGTCAAAACGATCTAAAGAACCTAGTTCTCCATCTTTAGATACAATTACGGAAAATTATACCAAATTACTAATATAAATACAAGCAGTGGAAAAAATCCGATATTTTAGTTTCTCATAACCTTCAATTTAACAATGATATCCTCCCCCGCCTATAAAGGCAGGGGAGGATATCATTAATAAACTTAATTATTTTTTAGCAACATTCTTGGTAGCCACTACATCTACTCCAGTATCTGCAGCATTTGCTACTATTACATCTCCGATCTTAACCGGAGCCTTAACTTTAGTCTTCTTTATCTCTTCCATTACTGCAAAGATCTTTTGCTTAGGAATATCCTGCTTTGTCTTAACTGAAGCAACTGCTATCTCTCCGTCCTCAACCTCTACATATGATGTAACTGTTCTTGTAGGAGCTGTAACTTCTTTCTTTCCATAGTCTTCACCCCTAGGACAGGTATTTCCTGTAACAGTAACATTTCCATCATCCATTACTGTCACTGTAAGTGCACACCCCATAGGGCACTGTATACATGTAAGCTTATGTGTTTCCATCTTTTTATGCCCTCCTTAATCCTCAACTTTAATCTCTATCTCAGGGCAGTCTCCTGCACCCTCAAAGAATTTCTTTAACAAGATCATCTCTTCCATCTTTCCAGGTTCCATAACCTGCTTTGGAAGACTTATCTTTTTTTCGCCATTGATGTAAAGAGAAAGTTTCTTTTGCTTAAACACAGATCCGACTCTGAATCTTACAACAACCTTATCATCCATAGAATTAACTGCAATCTTCTGAGGTACTGTATATCTTACCCCGCCTGAGCACTTGATATCTGTAGTCTTTTGTCTTTCTCCATTATTCTTTATAAATTTAGCTGCAGTCGCGCCCGCTCTTGCTGCTTCCTCTGAAACGAAGTCTACTAAGTCATGTACATGAAGAACATTTCCGCAGGCAAATATTCCGGGATTTGATGTTTCAAGATCATCCGAAACCACAGGGCCATTAGTTACACGACTTACGTCTACTCCTGCCATTCTTGAAAGTTCATTTTCCGGGATAAGTCCACATGAAAGAAGGAGGGTATCGCAATCATAATGGATTGCAGTTCCCGGAATTACATTTCTGTTTTCATCAACTTCTGAAATGTCAACTCCCTCAACTCTTGTTTTTCCATAGATCTTAGATACAGTATGACTTAAATAAAGTGGAATATCATAATCGTTAAGACACTGGACAATATTTCTCTGTAAGCCGCCTGAGTAAGGCATTACTTCTGCAACCGCATGTACCTTTGCTCCTTCTAAAGTCATACGGCGGGCCATGATAAGTCCTATATCTCCTGATCCAAGGATAACTACAGATTTTCCAACTTTTTTACCCTCTATGTTCATCATCCTCTGGGCTGTTCCTGCTGTATATATACCAGCCGGTCTGTAACCTGGTATTCCAAGGGCTCCTCTAGGCCTTTCACGGCAGCCCATTGCAAGGATAACTGCTCCTGCTTCTATTGTTACACATCCTTCTTTTTCATTCATATATGTTACTTCTCTATCTTTAGATACAGAAAGTACTATAGTCTCTAATTTATAAGTTATATTTTTTTCTAATACCTTATCTATAAATCTCTGAGCATATTCAGGGCCTGTAAGTTCTTCCTTAAAAGTATGAAGTCCAAAACCATTATGGATGCACTGATTTAAGATTCCCCCAAGATATTCATCTCTTTCTATGATAAGGATATCCTCGATGCCATTATCTCTGGCACTAGCTGCAGCCGCAAGACCAGCGGGTCCACCACCTATTATTACAAGATCATGTTTTTCCATTTTGCTGCCTCCTTAGTCACGGACCAGGATTTCTGATCCCGGCATATTTTTACAAACATCTTCTTCATCTATCCCAAGTTCTCTTGCTATTATCGAAACAGTAAGAGGTGTGCAGAATCCTGCCTGACATCTGCCCATGCCCTGTCTTACACGACGCTTAACACCATCTAAAGATCTTGCTCCTACAGGACGTCTTATAGCATCGATTATTTCACCCTCTGTAACCTCTTCACATCTGCAGATTATATGACCATATTCAGGTCTTTCTTTAATGAGCTTTGACTTTTCTTCACTTGAAAGATCCATAACGTGTGTGATTCCCTTACGTTCTTCTATAAAGTCAGTTTTCTTTTCTGCTCCCGCTTTTGTTCCAACTAATTCTGCAATATATTTTCCTATAGCTGGGGCACTTGAAAGTCCAGGCGATTCAATACCCGCTGCATCAAAGAAGCCCTCAACGTCTTCTGCTTCTCCTAATACAAAATCATGTCCATCTTCTGATGCACGAAGCCCTGCAAATGAAGTGATCGTCTTTTGATATGGAATATCAGCTACGCTGT
>CAMKMR010000006.1 GCA_946413945.1 uncultured Lachnospiraceae bacterium
ACCCCTATTATTTTCTCCTTTATTATAAAATTTTAAATTCTTCGACTATCTCTAACGTTAAAGTGATTATACCATAATCGATAAATTCTATCAATAAAATAATGGTCTTATTTTCTGTCTGACAATTAAGCGGCTAGAAGTTAATATTTTGTGTTATTTGTCTTTCATTCTTTATACATGATGATTCTTTTGTTAGTTTATACAAATTTTTGTAAACAGAAGTTATCAACAATCACTCTTATGTAAATCACAAAAAATTGTTGATAATGTTGATAATAATGTTAATAACCCTATTTAAACGTTTTCCATTGTTGATAACTTGCAAGTAATATATTGACAAACGAAAACCACTCTTTGTTAATAATATCAGACTTGCACAAAAATATCCATTTTAAAATTGTCAGTCTGTTTTTCCTATGTTTTTAGCGTTTTTTTTATAAATTTTCCTAGTCTTTATAAAGAAAAAAGACCCTTTTTTAAGGGTCTTTAAGGGTCTTCTTTCTTTAAAATTAGTCCATATATCTTCTTGCTGCCGAAGGTGTTCTATATGAAATATCTGAAATGATAATTCCTGTAGAAGGACTACTTGCATGAACAACCTGGCCATTTCCAATATACATAGTTACATGTCCATAATCTCCCTCATCATCAAGATAGAATAAGAGATCACCTGGCTCTATATCTGATAAAGATATAGGTGTTCCATAATATGACTGGCTTGTAGCGCCATGTGGAAGTGATATACCATAAGCTCTATAAATAAGCATTGTAAATCCTGAGCAGTCAGTACCATTTGTTAAGCTCTCTCCACCGTAAACATATGGATTACCAACAAACTGAAGAGCGTAATTAACAAGATCCTGCTTTGTTGATGAGATTCCATCATTTACTACAGTCTGAGTAGGTGCTGACTCAGCTGAATCATCTGATGAGCTTGACTCGCTGTCATCATATGATTCATCACTTGAGCTTGATGATGATACTGAATCATCTGTTGAATCATTATCATTTGAGTTTTCTGAATAGCTTGATTCAGTTTCATTTGATGAGCTGCTATCTTCTGTTTCTGTATTTTCCTGACTTTCTGCCTGTGCCTGGCTTTCCTCGCTTGCTTTTCTTGCTGCTTCCTCAGCCTTTTCTTCTTCTACTGTTGTAGCATGGTATGTCTTATATTTTATATCAACATATTCAGCCTTAACATATCCATCCTGGCCATCTACACTGATACATACCCAGCCATTTTCCTGGCTTACTACATCATATACATCGCCTTCAGGGATCATTGTTATACAATCTGAATCAGCGTCTGCTGATACTCTTACATTTAATGTCTGAACATTAACAACTGCTATCTTAGCAAGTTCATTTTTCTCTGCCCAGGCAGCTGCATCATCACCAAATGCTATAAAATCATTCTTTACATATCCATAACAGTTACCTGATGCGATAAGTGACCATTCTGGTCCCTTCTGCTCAACATTCATGATTCCGCCAGTTGGGATAGTTCCGATTATCTCTGAATCTTCACTAGCCTCTGCCCTGATATTTACTACTCCATCAGCTGTTATAATTGCTCTGTCTTCAAACTGTGAATTAGAAGACTTCTTTGTTTCTGGTGTCTTTTTCTCAGTCTTCTTACTTGAGTCATAAACCACCTGCTTGACAGTTGTCTGTGTTCCTTTATCCCCGGTAAGTTCATTAACTGAATTACCATCTTCTATATATTCATCAACCTTTGTTGAAATACCAACATTTGATGAATCATACTTCTGACCTGCACTTACAGCCATTGACGAAAATAACATCATGGTTGCAACGCTTACTGCTATAAGCCTCTTTGAACGCTTATACATTATGTGACCTCCTAAAAACAAGAACCTCAAGATATTGTATATTATTAAAATTTTCTTAACAAACTAAGTTATTTATTACAAAATTGTTACAACTCGTTACATTTGGATTATATCAGTATGGCCTGTTTATGTCAACAAATTTTTACCAAAAAGCCTTATATTTTCTTGATTTGCTAGCCATTTAATGATATACCTATTTAGGAATTGCGAGATAACTCAGAGCCATTTCTATTATAACTAAAATACTCTGTTTTACACAATCAATATTTATTTATAAAAAGAGAAAATTAAAATGGAAACAATAATTAAAAAGACTAAAGATGAAAATGCCATAAGCGAAGCTGGAGCAATACTAAAAAACGGCGGGCTGGTAGCATTTCCAACTGAAACTGTGTATGGACTTGGAGGAGATGCCCTTAGGCCTGAAGCTTCCAAGCATATTTACGCTGCAAAGGGCCGTCCATCCGACAATCCCCTTATCGTTCATATAGCTGATACCAAAGATGTTTATATCCTTGCTAAAGAAGTTTCTCCTAAAGCAGAAGCTTTGATGGAAGCATTTTGGCCGGGTCCTATGACCTTAATCTTTAAAAAGAATCCTCTGGTCCCTGATGAAACCACTGGTGGTCTTGATACTGTCGCTATCAGAATGCCATCTCATCCAGATGCTTTAAAGCTTATTAAGGAATCAGGTGTTTATATTGCTGCACCATCCGCAAATACTTCTGGCAGACCTTCTCCTTCGACTGCAGAACATGTAATTGAAGATCTGAATCATAAAATTGATATGATACTCGACGGCGGTCCAGTAGGGATCGGCATCGAATCAACAATAGTTGATATGACCGGCACTATTCCAACAATATGCCGTCCGGGCTTTATCACAAAGAAAATGCTCGAATCAATCATCGGTGAAGTAGAAATTGATAAAGCACTTATTCATCCTGAACTTAATCTTCATCCTAAGGCACCTGGTATGAAATATACTCACTATGCCCCACATGGTTCTCTTACAATAGTAGAATCAAAGGATGATGAATCTTCTGTAAATCAGGCTGTTATTGATAAGATCAACCAGTTAGTAAATGAAAAAGAAAAAGAAGGCTATAAAACAGCAGTTCTTACTACCGCTGATAATAAGGCCTCTTACAAATGTGATAACATCGTTCTTCTTGGTGCAAAGGGTGACGGCGTTACTGTTGCCGCCAGACTTTACGCTGCTTTAAGAGAATGTGATTCTATCAAAGCCGACTTTATTTACAGCGAAGGCTTTAATAGAGATGATCTTGGTGGAGCGATAATGAACAGGCTTATTAAATCAGCCGGTCATAAAGTCATTCTTGTGTAAAAATCAAAGTGTCATTTGGAGCTATCTCTTATTTATGAATTTAGAGTTATCTCCAATTTATGAATTTGAAGCCATCTCTTATTTATGAATATGAAGATATTTCTTCATATATAAGTGCTAATACGATTTTCTTATATATTAATATGAAGCTTTTTCTTCATATATAAATGGCACCGCGAAATTTATTATGTTATTATAATTATTGTCATATGATTAATGACTACTTTCTATACACTTATTTGGAGGAAACAAAAATGAAACTTGCTATCGGATGCGACCACGGTGGATACGAACTTAAATGCGAAGTTCTCAAACATTTAAATGAAAGAGGAATTGAATATATTGATTTTGGATGCGACAGCACAGCATCTGTCGACTATCCAGTATATGCAAAAAAAGTAACTGACGCAGTTACTGCAAAGGAAGCTGATTTAGGAATCCTCATTTGTGGAACTGGTCTTGGCATGTCAATGGCAGCAAACAAAGTTGAAGGTATCCGAGCAGCTCTTTGCCACGATGCATTTTCAGCTGCCGCAACAAAGGAACATAACAATGCAAATGTACTCTGCATGGGTGGACGTATCATAGGACCTGGTCTTGCATGTCTTATAGTTGATAACTTTATCGATACACCTTTTTCAAACGACGAAAGACACATCCGCAGATTAAGCCTTTTTGATCCAACAATGGCTTAAATAACAGCAAAAAAATAAGACTTGAGTTCTTCAAGTCTTATTTTTTTGCTATATCTATTAATATTTAAACGCACTAGATATTCTGTTACGCTTTTTATTTAAAATCCTGGTGTCATATTTCTTTCATCATCTTCTTTAGTATGAATATAATAATCATCTGTAGATGATGCTTTTACTTTTTCGACGTCCATCTGATCATATAATCTTTCAAGATTCTTAAGATCTACATCTTCAATCTTCATCTTCTTTGCACCGCTTGGAAGAACAACTGTATAGCCTCTCTTCTGCATAAATCTTACAAGTATCATAAAAGTAGGCTCATCTAAAAGAGTAAAATACTTTTTATTTATTGCCTTTATACAGGCATCTACAGTCATATAATCTCTTGGCCTGATATCCAAAAGGATTTCTTTAAATGTATCTTCCACTATCTGCTTCTGCATTTCAAAATCAGATGAAATTTCCATTACAGTGAAAGCTCTTAAATATGCCCTGAGCCAGTTATTTCCCTGAGCGAACCATTCATTTGCAATATGATATGATTTTGTCATATCATAAATTTCTCTTTTCCATGAAGGTGAATAATAAGAAGCCTCAGCAATTCTCTGAATCTGATCCTCATTTAGATTTAACTCATATTTTTTATCAAAGTCCTTAATGATCTTTATTCTCTTCTTCACTGCATCTGGAAGTTTATAATCATCAGCATTAACATTTCTCTCATTGGTCTGGTAAATTTTTTTCTTGTCTTTATTTTTATTTGCACCTGAAATTATAAGTAAAATAATCCCTATAAAAAAACCTGAAGCAATTAGAGTAGAGTTAGTTGACAGTAGTGCTATTATGAACATTACTCCAATAATTGTTCCACATCCTCTTAAAATAGAAAAAATTCCATGTATACCTGAATGAAAAAACCTATAAAACTTTGGACTGCTTTTTCCAAACAAACAGTACCATATTATAATAAAAACAAGAATTCCCATAAGCCCTAATCCTTTTTAATCCCAAGAATCGTTTCTGCTTTCTTTATCTCTTCCTTTGAAGGAGATTCTGTATCTCTCAACGTATACTCAATTCCAAGATTATCATACTTTGGTATGCCAAGTGAATGATAAGGTAAAACTTCTACTTTATCCACAGTTTTAAGCGTTCCTATGAATTCAGCCAATTTCCTTAGATCTTCCTCATCTGTAGTAATCCCTGGAACAAGTACATGTCTTATCCACATGTGAATTCCATTATCTGATAAATACTGCGCAAGTGCAAGTATATTTTCATTTCCCCATCCTGTAAGTGACTTATGTTTATCATTGTCAATCTGCTTAATATCAAGCATGACAAGGTCTGTAACCTTCATAAGTTCTTTAAACTTACTAAAAAATGGTTCTTCTGTTGTATAAGGGTTTCCAGATGTATCAAGGCAGGTATTGATTCCCTTTTCTTTTGCAAGCTGGAAAAGCTTTGTCACAAAATCTATCTGTACAAGGGCTTCACCACCACTTACTGTAATTCCGCCACCATTTTTCCAATATGTTTTAAATCTAAGTGCCTGCTCGAGAACATCTTCTGGTGTTCTTTCTGTACCGCCTTTAAGTGCCCATGTTTCTGGATTATGGCAATAGCGGCATCTCATATGGCACCCTTGCATAAATACTATAAATCTAAGTCCAGGACCATCAACTGCACCAAAGCTTTCAGTTGAATTGATCAATCCTGTAATTTTCTCTTCAGCCATAATATTCTCCTTTTTAACCTGATATTTTTTTTCAAAAACAGCCCTGTAAAGATAAACCTTACAGGGCTGTAATTAAACTAATCTACTGAACTTTTAATCAGTATACTGATTAAAGACTCTCATGGAATGTTCTTGAGATAACGTCATCCTGCTGTTCCTTTGTAAGGCTGATGAACTTAACAGCGTAACCAGAAACACGGATTGTGAAGTTAGCATACTCTGGCTTCTCTGGGTGAGCCTGAGCATCAAGAAGCATCTCTCTACCAAATACGTTTACGTTAAGGTGATGAGCGCCCTGATCGAAGTATCCGTCCATAGCGTTAACAAGGTTAGAAACCTTCTCATCATCTGAATGTCCAAGAGCTGATGGATTCATTGACTGAGTATTTGAGATACCGTCAAGAGCCCACTTGTAAGGGATCTTAGCAACTGAGTTAAGAGAAGCAAGAAGTCCGCTTGTCTCAGCTCCGTAAGATGGGTTAGCACCTGGTGCGAATGGCTTCCAAGCACGTCTTCCATCAGGAAGGTTACCTGTGAACTTACCATAAACTACGTTAGATGTGATTGTAAGAAGTGATGTTGTAGGCTCTGCATTACGATATGTATGTCTCTTCTTAACATCTGTGATGAACTCATGAAGGAGCCATACACCGATCTCGTCAGCTCTATCATCATCGTTACCATACTTAGGGAAATCGCCTTCAACTTCGAAGTCTGTAGCAAGACCTGTCTTCTCGTCACGGATTACCTTAACCTTAGCATACTTAATAGCTGAAAGTGAATCGATAACGTGTGAGAAACCAGCGATACCTGTAGCAAATGTACGTCTAGCATCTGTGTCGATGAGTGCCATCTCTGCAGCTTCATAGAAGTACTTATCATGCATATAGTGGATTAAGTTAAGGATGTTAACATAGATGTCAGCGATCCAGTCAAGCATCTTCTTATACTTAGCAACTACTTCATCATAATCAAGATACTCTGATGTGATAGGAGCATATGCTGGACCACACTGAAGTGGAGCACCTGTTTCCTTATCAGCAAACTTAGGGTTCTCATCCTTACCACCGTTGATAGCGTAAAGAAGAGCCTTAGCAAGGTTTGCACGAGCACCGAAGAACTGAAGTTCCTTACCAGTCTGTGTTGCAGATACGCAGCAGCAGATTGAGTAATCATCACCCCAGATTGGCTTCATAACATCATCATTCTCGTACTGGATTGAAGATGTAAGAACAGAAATCTTAGCAGCATATCTCTTGAAGTTATCCTGTAACTTAGAAGAGTAAAGAACTGTAAGGTTTGGTTCTGGAGCTGGTCCCATGTTCTCAAGTGTATGTAAGAAACGATAATCGTTCTTTGTAACATGTGAACGTCCGTCTGATCCGATACCACCAACTTCAAGAGTAGCCCAAACTGGGTCACCTGAGAATAACTGGTTGTAAGACTCGATACGAGCGAACTTAACCATACGAAGCTTCATAACGAAGTGATCGATGATCTCCTGTGCTTCTTCCTCTGTGATGATTCCCTTCTTAAGATCTCTTTCGAAGTAGATATCAAGGAATGTAGAAACACGACCTACTGACATAGCAGCACCGTTCTGTGTCTTGATTGCTGAAAGATATCCGAAATATAACCACTGAACAGCTTCCTTAGCTGTTGTAGCTGGCTTAGAAATATCGAAACCGTAAGACTGAGCCATAACCTTCATCTTCTTAAGAGCCTTGATCTGGTCAGCTACTTCTTCTCTTAAACGGATAACATCGTCTGTCATAACACCGCAACCGATGTTCTTCTTATCTTCTTCTTTCCAAGCGATGATCTGATCGATACCGTAAAGAGCTACTCTTCTGTAGTCACCTACGATACGTCCACGACCATAAGTATCAGGAAGACCTGTTACGATGTGAGTCTTACGAGCAAGTCTCATCTCTTCTGTATAAGCATCAAATACTGCCTGGTTATGTGTCTTGTGATAATCATTGAAAATCTTGTGGAAGTTAGCATTTGGTGTGTATCCATACATCTCAAGTGCTTCTTCTGCCATCTTGATACCACCGTAAGGCATGAATGCTCTCTTAAGTGGCTTATCTGTCTGAAGACCTACGATCTGCTCAAGATCCTTTGTCTCCTCGTTGATATATCCTGGTCCGTATGCATCGATATCTGAAACAACGTCAGCGTCCTCTTTTAAAACACCACCATTATCTCTTTCTGCTTTCTGGAGTTCCTGAAGCTTGCCCCAAAGCTTGTTTGTAGCTTCTGTAGGTCCAGCAAGGAAGCTCTCGTCTCCATCATATGGAGTATAGTTCTTGTTGATGAAATCACGTACATCACACTCTTCTCTCCAAAGACGACCTTCAAATGTGTCCCATGCGTCGAATTTTAACATGTTTATTCTCCTTTACATTTATAATTTTTGCAGCAGCCTTTTACTAAAGGCTGCTTTTGATTTATTAGTAATTTATCTTACAAGTGCATTATATTTCATAAGATTCTTTATTTCAACCGGATTCATACATGTTTTTAATTTTGTACAATCTTTGTTTTTTTATAGGTACAATTTTCAGCATTTAAGCCATAAAAAGCCACCTTTTCACCCTTAATTTTTTGTGATATACTAACTTTGCCTATCTAGGGTATTTTTAGGGATAGATTAGGCAGATTTTTACATATAGTATGTAAATAACGAAAGGGATAAACTAATGAGTAACAGTATCGACACTAAATCAGTAAATGCAATCCGAATCCTCTCTGCAGATGCGATTCAGAAAGCAAATTCAGGTCATCCTGGACTTCCACTCGGTGCAGCTCCTATGGCTTACACTCTCTGGACAAAGCATTTAAAACACAACCCAACAGATCCTGATTGGGTTAACAGAGATCGCTTTATCTTATCAGGCGGACACGGCTCAATGCTTCTCTATTCGCTCCTTCACCTTTTTGGTTATGGACTTACAGTAGAAGATTTAAAGAATTTCCGCCAGCTCGGATCACTTACACCAGGTCATCCTGAATACAGACACACAGTTGGTGTTGAAGCTACAACTGGCCCTCTTGGAGCAGGTATGGCAATGTCTGTTGGTATGGCCGCTGCTGAAAAGCACCTTGCAACTGTATTTAATGAACCAGATTTTCCAGTAGTCGATCATTATACATATGTTCTCGGCGGAGATGGTTGCATGATGGAAGGTATTTCCTATGAAGCATTCTCTCTTGCTGGAACACTTGGACTTTCAAAACTAATAGTCCTTTATGATTCAAATGATATTTCTATATCTGCAAATATTTCTATCGAGGGGGGTACTAATATTGCCTTCCGTGAAAATGTATCTAAGCGCTTCGAATCATTTGGCTTCCAGACTCTTCTTGTTGAAGATGGAACTGATCTTGATGCAATCTCTAAAGCTATTGATGAAGCAAAAGCAGATACAGAGCGTCCATCTTTCATTCAGATTAAGACAAAGATTGGTGCCGGATGCCCTGCAAAAGAGGGTAAGGCTTCTGCTCACGGTGAACCACTTGGCGTAGACAATATCAAAGCTTTAAGAGAAAATCTTGGCTGGGAATATGAAGAGCCATTCTTCGTACCAGAAGACGTTTATAATAATTTCAAATCTGTTGCAAAAAACAATGCAAAATATGAAGAAGAGTGGAATGATCTTTTTGAAAGATACTGTGCAAAGTATCCTGAAAAGAAAGCTCTTTGGGATAAATATTACGATAAAAAATTGGCTGAGCAGCTTTACGACAATGAAGAATTTTGGAATACAGTAACAGTTCCGGAAGCTACAAGAAACATTTCAGGTAAATGCATCAATGTTATGAAGAATATCCTTCCTAATATGTTCGGTGGAGCTGCTGACCTTGCACCTTCTACTAAAACATATATGGATGGTCTTGGCGATTTCTCTAAGGAAACTCCTGAAGGATCAAATATGCACTTTGGTGTAAGAGAACTTGCTATGGCTGCCATTGGAAATGGTATCTACCTCCACGGAGGATTAAGACCTTATGTTTCAACATTCTTCGTATTCAGTGATTTCTTAAAACCAATGGCAAGACTTTCATCACTTATGAGAGTTCCAAATGTATACGTTCTTACACATGACTCTATCGGTGTAGGTGAAGACGGACCTACTCATGAGCCAATTGAACAGCTTGCAATGTTCAGAGCTATGCCAAACTTCTATGTATGGCGTCCAGCTGATTCATATGAAACTGCAGCTGCCTGGTATTTTGCTGAAACAAGTGAAGAAAAGCCATCAGCTCTTGTACTTTCAAGACAGAAGATGCCTCAGCTTGAGAATTCTTCTAAAGAAGCTCTTAAAGGAGCATATGTTCTTTATGATTCTGCTAAGGAAGTTCCTGATGGAATCATCATGGCAACTGGTTCAGAAGTAAGCCTTGCAGTTGAGGCCCGTGAAATCCTTCTTAAGGATGGTATCGACGTAAGAGTTGTAAGTATGCCATGTATGGATCTCTTCGATGAACAGTCAGCTGAATATAAGGAATCAGTTCTTCCTTCAACTGTAACAAAGCGTGTTTCTGTTGAAGCTCTCTCAACTTTTGGTTGGGGCAAATACACAGGCCTTAATGGAAAGAATATCGGAATGACAAGTTTTGGAGCATCAGCACCTGCTGATAAACTCTTCCCTTACTTCGGAATCACAACAGAAGCTGTTGTAGAAGCAATGAAGAGTCTCTAAAAACATAAAGAAGCTTTCATAAGTAACTAAAACCTAAAAAAAAGCAGCGAATCTTTCGCTGCTTTTTTAACTTTGCTTATCCTTTTTTAACGGGTTTACCTTTTTTTACTTATTTTATGCCTCTAATATAAGGTCTCTTAATTAACTGAACCGAATGCTTGCCTTCTTACATTGATAGCGTGCCTCTAAATTTCTCAGCATAGTAAAAATACTAAATATAAGCTAATGTTTCTATCGCATCTCCTCTTCTTATGCAGACAAAATGTTCATCAAAATAATCTAATGATGAATATACCATTCTGCAACGTACTCCATATTCTCCGAGGAGCATACAGAATCTTCCGAATTCCTTTTCATCCATTTCTGCTGCTTTTTCAGCATAGATATAAAGATTTCCATCCTTTGGATTTTTATAGAAAGAACTATATCCATTAAAGAATCTGCTTACAACTTTGCAAGCAGTAATAATTCCCTTCATATCTTTAAAGACAAATATTACCTTTTCTTCCTTTAACTTTTGTTCATTCTTTATTCTTTCGTATTCTTTCTTAACCCTTTCCTTTTCTGGATCTTCTTTCTCTTTTGCAATAGGATCATCATCTTTAAAAGGAAGCTCACTTTTTAACGAATCATTTTCTTTTGAATCAGGATTATTTTTCTGATTTTTGAATTTTCCTAAGCCTGCAGCAATCTCACTTGTTAGCTTACCAATTACATCAATGAGCTGTTTTTCATCCAGATGCTTATTGTCCATGGTGATACTGATTTCTGCTGTGTTTTCTTTATCTTTTTCCTTATCATCAGCATCAGTATCAGTATCATCGTCATCTACAATCTCATATGAATCATCATCGTCTTCATCAATATCATCATAATCGTCATCATCTGGAATTACTGTTGCTGAATATCCATCATTTATATTTATATCGTCAGACGAAGAAACACCTGACCCATTGGTAAATCTTGAAAATCTTGTATCTAATTCATCCGGATTCTCTACTCCTGAAATAAAAAGTACAAGAGAATTATCTTTCATCGGAACTGCCTCTACCATAAGAGACATACCCTCAAAATCAACATTAAACTTTTCATGTGCCTGATCCATCATTTCCCTAAAAAGAGCTTTTGCCTTTTCAGAACCATAGGCAAGTTCAGACAGATTAATATTCTTATTCTCTAAATCTTCCTTGGTCAATGTGCATTTGATCTTTTTATCATTTATCTTTTCAATCTTAATATGAATCACCTCTTTATTTATCTTCCATCTTGTTGGCTAATTGTATCACACAATGTCAATATCTGTACATTAACATTTATTTTTTTTCTGTGAAATAATCTCTTACTTATTTTTAAATAACTATTTTCATGTTAATTAGTCTTTTTCTTTCTTATATCTCTTATTATTTTATTTATATTAGATAAAGCTTAAATTTTCTTACTTGTATTTTATCATTCCCTGTATTATCATAACTATTGAACATCCAAAAAATTCAAATTCGTTCTCACCGTTTCTGGTGCAATTCCCGATTTAGAACTATTTGAGCAAAAAAACTGAAGGCTTAAAAAAGAATATATTATATATCACACTTTTCCTTATAGTCTTATTGCCTTCGGTTAAAAGAACAGGGGGGATGTTAAACTAAAAATGATACTCTGCAACCTATTGTAAGGTGTTTTTATTAGAAGAACAAAAAAGCGGCTGTAATTAAAAACTACAGCCGCTTTCCTATTTAAATTAAAATTAAGCCTCAGCGATTGTTCCTACTGGACATCCACCTGCGCAAGCACCACAGCTGATGCATGAGTTCTCATCGATAACGAACTTTCCGCCATCTTCTGAAATTGCACCTACTGGACATGTTCCAGCACAAGCTCCACAACCGATACAGCCATCACCAATTCTAAATGCCATAACTAGTTTATCCTCCTTGTTAAATTAATTCAATTTGCTTAATGATACTACATATTTAGTTTTTACACAAGCCTAATAAAATTTATTAAGATTTAGTTCTTTCAAGTTTCCGTTTATATCAACCACATTATAAATACGTTTATACCAACCACATTATAAATACTTGTGTTTTTTTTAACATTATGTTACTTTTTATAAAGAATTTAATATCATTTTTAACAGATAATGATCATATTTATTAAGAGTGATATTTAACCTTTTCTAAAGTTCCAGGAGGTTTAATAATGGGAAGAAAAGCATCTAAGGCGACCAAAAACATTTATTACATTGCTAGATATAACGCCTCACTTAAAAATGATGTTTTCTCAAGCAGAGAAAAAGCAGCTGAACAGCTCGGTATTGAACGTAGCCGACTTGCCAGAATTGAACTTGGAGTCATCACTCCATATGCTGAAGAAATCCTTATCATGGCTAAAAAATATGACGCTATGTATCTTGCAGATGATTATTGCGAAAGTGTTTGTCCTATTGGAAAACAGAGAGCACTTGCAACTCTTGCAAATTCAACTGCTGCGCATGAGTCTCTTGAACGATTATCACTGAGATTTTTAAGTAGTGTTCAAAGTATTGATGAGATAACTGATAAACTTGTTAATATCTCAAAAGATGGTATTGTAACAAAGAACGAATATGAAAGTTTCCATGAAGTCCTTTCTTCAATGGATGAATTATCTCAGAATATTAAAAATATAAAAGATTGGATCAATTCTGACCCAATCCTTCGTTCACTCTTTAATAATGATGTTAAGGATGTAAAATGATCAAAAATCGTGACCTATAGATTCTTGATATACATCCCTCTTAGGCATGTTCCTGTCTGAAGCTACCTGTTTTACGGCTTCCTTCTTGGACATGCCTTTTTTAATATACATATCTATATGTTCAGTAATAGATATGTCATCCCATTTCTTTGTTTCTTCTTCCTTTATCTCGCTAAATGTTTTACCTTTTATAACAAGAATATATTCTCCTCTTGCTTCCTCTTCTTCGAACTTAGCTATAGCCCCTTTAAAATCAGTTCTATAGAAATTCTCATATTTCTTGGTAAGTTCCTTACAGATAGTAAGACTTCTATCCATTCCAAATACCTTGCTAAGTTCCACAAGAGTTTTTTTCAGCCTATGAGGCGCTTCATAAATGATCATCGTCCTGGTTTCATTTTTAAGTTCATTAAGAACATCATTTCTTTCATTTTTATCCGTTGGAAGAAAAGCATCAAATGCAAATCTTCTGGTAGGCTGGCCGGATGCTATAAGTCCATTAACAGCAGCACAGGCTCCAGGAACCGGCACCACCTTTATTCCACTCGCTATCGCCTTATCTGCAAGCACTTCTCCGGGATCAGAAATTCCCGGTGTTCCTGCATCAGTTATCACCGCTATACTTTCCCCTGCTAGCAATTTATCGATAAGCATATCGGCCTTATCATATTTGTTAAACTCATGATAAGAAGTCATTGGCTTTTTAATCTCAAAATGATTAAGAAGTTTGATAGAATTTCTAGTATCTTCCGCTGCAATAAGATCAACTTCATTTAAGATCCTTACCGCACGATAAGTCATATCCTCAAGATTCCCAATCGGAGTCGCAACAAGATAAAGGATTCCCCTTGCTTCATTATTCTTTTCCATATATTTTCAGCAGCTCCTTTGTATAATTTCTTTCCTTGTCATAAACATTTAATGCTGGATAGACCTTTAAATGAGCCTTCCCATAATGACTTGCTTCTATAAGTACCATTGATGGTTCCGCTTCATAATCTGACTGGATCATCCTGAGCCTCTTTGGTTCTAGTCGGTACTTTGCCATAAGACTCATTATCTCTGCTAATCTGAATGGCTTATGGACCATGGCAAAATTCCCCATAGGCTTTAATAAATAAGCCGCTGCCTCAATGACATCTTCTAAAGATAAAAGGATCTCATGTCGGGCAATATTTACTGGTTCATCTGGGTTCTTTAATCCCTTGCCATCCACAATATAAGGAGGATTGCAGGTAACTGTATCCACACTTTCTCTTTTAAAAAGGTTTCTTACATTTTTAACATCACCATTTATAATATCAATTCTTTTCTCAGACTCATTTAAAACAACTGATCTTTTTGCCATATCAGCCATGTGACTTTGGATTTCAAGTCCTGTAACATGCTCTCCCTTATTTTTTGCGGTAAGCAATAATGGTATTATGCCATTTCCTGTACAAAGATCCACAACTTTGGCTCTATTCTTTACAGTGACAAAATCCGATAAAAGTACCGCATCCATGCCAAAGCAGAAAAATGAAGGGTCCTGAATAATACAGAACCCATTACATTCCAGATCATCTATTCTTTCATTTTCTAAACAAAGTGATCGATCTTTAATCATTGAATTTTGATTTTCCTTCTATTCTCTCTAAAGCTTCAAGTTCTTTAAGCTCATCCTGGTTCTTGTCATTTTCTTTTTTGTCATATCTCTTTCTTCTCTTACCAGGCTTCATCTTAAGTTCATCAACACTTCTTTCTGTGATATCCTTGTTTCCATCTTCATCAGTGATAAGTATCTTAACCTTCTGTCTAAGAACACTTACTGAAGCAATCTCTCCAGTAATTCCGTCGATAGTAGTAACTGTATCACCTACATTTGGAAGCTTAGAATTAAGATATTCATAAGTCTCTTCTTCATATTTAAGGCAGCACATAAGTCTTCCACAAACACCAGATATCTTGGTTGGATTAAGAGAAAGACTCTGTTCCTTTGCCATTTTTATAGAAACAGGGATAAATTCATTTAAATAGCTATGACAGCAGAGTTCTCTGCCACACATACCTATTCCACCTTGAATCTTAGCCTCATCTCTTACACCTATCTGTCTTAATTCAATTCTTGTCCTGAAAACTGATGCCAGATCCTTAACTAATTCTCTAAAATCAACTCGGCCATCTGCTGTGAAATAGAAAAGAACCTTATTATTATCAAATGTATATTCTGCGGCGATAAGCTTCATCTTAAGGCCATGATTCTTAATCTTTTCATTACAGATTTTAAATGCCTCTACTGATTTATTCTTATTTTCTTCATACTTCTCATTATCTTCTTCAGTGGCAATCCTGATGATAGGCTTAAGAGTATCGGTGATCAGATCATCTTCCACTTCTATTTTACCAAGTACTATCTTACCATATTCAACACCACGTGCTGTCTCAACTATAACATTAGTTCCAAGTTTCACCTCATAATCGAGAGGATCAAAAAAATAAATCTTCCCGTTAGGTCTGAAACGGACACCAATAACTTTCTTCATTACTAAATCTCCTTAAGTGTCATTATAAGAAGCCTCATAATATCTTCTAAATGGGCATTGGCATTAAGCCTGTCCTTTGCCCTGTCGATAGCCTTTGATTTTGCTTCAAGCTCATTAAATGACAGATATTTTGCCTGTTCCTTAATTGTAGAATATTGTTCTTTAAAAATGATCCTGTCAGGATTTCCAGTAACCTTCAGCATAAGGACATCCCTATACCACATCATCATAAGATCCAAATATTCAGCTATATTCATCTTATAGGCAGAACATCTTTCTATAGCAAGGGCAATGGAATCCATGTCCATTTTATAAATCTGATTCTCAAGATCAATAACAGACTTTACAAGTTTATCATAATCTTCATTTGTTGCAAGAAGAACAGCTTTTCCAAGATTTCCCTGAGCATATTCAACTGAAAATCTAGCCTTATCCTCATCAACACCGTAATTCTTAATTAAATATTCTTCTATATCCCTTTCCTTAACAGGCTTTGTAGAAAGAGATATACATCTAGACCTGATAGTAGGAAGAAGCTTATCCAAAACTGTTGTTACAAGAATTATAACAGCATACTGCGGTGGCTCCTCTATTGTCTTAAGAAGCGCATTCTGTGCCTGAATATTCATCTTCTCTGCTTCATCTATGATATAAACCTTATATTTTGACTTATAAGGTTTAACAGTAACTGTATTTACAAGCTGTTCACGGATTTCATCAACAGAAACAACTTGAGGCTTTTCATGAGTTACATATATAAGATCCGGATGATTTTTTGTATCAGCCTGAAGGCATGACTGACAAGTATTACAAGCATCAGTTCCACCTTCCTCACATAAAAGAGTTTTTGCAAAAGAAAATGCAAGTGACATTCTTCCACTTCCTTTTTCTCCACAGATGATATAAGCATGACTTATCCTATCCATCTCTATAGAACTCTTAAAATGTTTAATGATATCTTCATGCCCTATAATAGATTTAAAATCCATAAGAATCCCTCCATTCATGTAAGAGAATTCCATTATCTACTCAATAATGCTTTTAACCTTATCCTTTATAATATCACATATTTCATCAATCGGTAAAGTTGCATCTATCTTCTGAATTCTCTTTGGATCACGACTACTAAGTTCTCTATAACCTTCAGCAACCTTTCTGTGAAAATCAAGACTTTCTCTTTCCATACGATCAAGTTCTGCCTGCTTCTTCTTTCGTCTGATTCCCTCTTCAGCAGGAAGGTCTAAAAGAAATGTAACATTAGGCATATACTTTCCAATTGCATGTGAATTCACGCTATATACAGTCTCTATACCTAATCCTCTGGCTATCCCCTGATAAACAACTGATGAATCAACAAATCTATCACTGATCACAGCCTTACCTGCTTCAAGACCAGGTCCTATAAGCTCATTTACCAACTGAGCTCTAGCTGATGCATAAAGCATAAGTTCAGTCATCGGATCCATTTCAGTATAATCTTTATTTAAAATGATATCTCTTATCTTTTCACTGATCCTGGTTCCACCAGGTTCTCTGGTTATTATCACATCATAACCATTTTCCTTTAAATACTCTGAAAGTCTCTCTATCTGTGTGGTTTTACCTGAACCATCAGGACCTTCCATTGTAATAAAAATGCCTCTACTCATATGCTTTTTCCACTTCCTTACTGATATTACTTATAATGATCTGCTCCTGATCAAAAATATGAGTTTTCATCATTGTCTGAGCTTTTTCAACACTTCCATCAAGAATAGCATATGTTATGCCCCTATGTTCTTTGATAAGTTTTTCATGATAACTGAAATCCTTGATATATTCGAATCTGTATCTATAAACCTGTTCTCTTAAACTATGAGCAATACTTATGAGACGCTTATTTTTTGTTGCTTCGAAAATGATATCATGAAATTTCTCATCACACTCCACCATTTCCATTACGATTTTTTTTGCTGCTGCATCTTCAAAAGCCTGTCTGGCATTATCAAGTTTTGTTTTTTCATCCTCATTGATTCGTTCGCAAGCCAGTCTTACTGAAAGATCCTCTATTGCCATTCTGACTTCTAAAGCGTCCTTTAAGTCCTGAATCGTAATCCTTGCAACTTCAGCTCCCCTTCTTGGGATCATAACTACAAGACCCTCAAGTTCTAACATTCTTATAGCTTCTCTCACAGGAGTACGACTAACTTCAAGCTTTTTAGCAAGCTTTTCCTCCATTAATCTCTCTCCAGGTGCTAATTCACCCTTGATGATAGCTTTTCTAAGGGCCTTAAAAACAAGTTCTCTTAAAGGAAGATATTCACTCTGGTCTATCTCAAGTTTCATATATTTTCCTCCTGTCTTATAGGCTTTCCTACAACGAAGCAATCCGTATCAGTGATAATATCATGTATCAACTGCATTGCTTTCTCTGCATCCTCTTTATTTTTATAAATGCCAAATACTGTTGGACCAGAACCTGTCATCATTGAAATAAGAGCATTATTTTCATTCATCAACTTCTCTATATCAGCAATTACTGGAACTTTATTTACTGTTACTTTTTCAAGTACATTTCCCATATTATTTGTAATCTCTTCTAAATCCGAATTCTCAATAGCCTTAATAAGCTTCTCTATATCAGGATGTTCTACACTTTTCTGATCATCATAAGCTTCATATGTTTCTTTAGTTGAAACTCCAGCTCTAGGCTTTACGATAAGATAATAAATATCATCAGGCATAGGAGCTATTTTTGTAAGAATCTCACCTATCCCTTCAGCTCTTGCTGTATTTCCCATAAGACAGTAAGGAACATCTGCCCCAAGTTTTACACCGATATTTTGCATTTCATCTAAGGAAAGATTTAAATTAAATAATTCATTCACTGCTTTTATAGCCGCTGCACAATCCGTACTACCACCAGCCATGCCCGCAGCAGCAGGAATTCTTTTGTCTAAAGTAACATGCACTGAATCTGATAGGTCAAATTCTTTTTGCATTCTTTTTATTGCTTTAGTTATCAGATTTCTGTCGTCTAATGGAATGATTCCTTCTGGGTCAGGATTTACCAAAGAAATAATTACCTCTCCCTTAGCATCCTCAATTTTTTCAAATGATAAAATATCAAAAAGATCAATATCCTGCATTATCATATCAACAATATGATAACCGTCATCTCTTAGCCCTGCTATATCAAGGGCAATATTAATTTTTGCAAATGCTTTAAATGTTACCATGAAACCTCTCATAAAAAAAATTAATACAATTCCCATACGGTTGTATTCTGTATACAATATATTGTACTAATATTAATACATGCATGCAAGCTATAAAAAGTGAATAATCTATTAATTTTTTTTATTAAAAAAAAATGGCTAAAAAATATGGCTAAAAAAATCTGTAGGAATCCTTGACACATAGAATAGTATTTGTTATTATATTTAAGCGTGCTTATAGCATATAAAGATGTATATTACCATTGAACTTACATTAGTAGGATCTTGGTTAGGGTCATACATCAGCTTTTGGAGATGTACTCAAGAGGCTGAAGAGGCGCCCCTGCTAAGGGTGTAGGTCGAGCAATCGGCGCGAGGGTTCAAATCCCTCCATCTCCGTTTTAATATAAAAACATCAAAATAAAGTTGACATAATAGAAATTTCCAATTATAATTTATTTTGCTGTTTGAGATATTAAATATTCCTTGATAGCTCAATGGTAGAGCACTCGGCTGTTAACCGAGTTGTTGTAGGTTCGAGCC